>CANIAI010000145.1 GCA_947465275.1 Acidobacteriota bacterium
AACGCGCCGACGGTCTCGCCGCGCCGGCGTACGGTGAAGTGCGTGAGGCCATCGAGGTGATCGATGCGGCTCGCCTGCCAGTCGGCGCCGTCCGAGAGCCCGAATGTCTCGACGGGACTCACGGCCGACGCCTGCAGCGCCGCCGCATCCGGACTGTCCGCGCCCAGCAGCAGCAGGCCGTTGCGCGGGACGAGATTCACGAGCCGCCGGAAGGCGAGGCGCACCGCGTCGAGGTCGGGGTAGATGTCGGCGTGGTCGAACTCGACGTTGTTCACCACGGCGATGTCGGGCAGGTACTTCAGGAACTTCGCGGTCTTGTCGAAGAACGCGCTGTCGTACTCGTCACCCTCGATGACGAAGTCGCGTCCGCCGCCGACCCGGTAACTCGATCCCTCGTCCCCGAAATTCATCGCGATGCCGCCGACGAGCAGGGTCGGGTCGAGCTGACCGCTGGTCAGCAGCCAGGCCGTCAGCGCAGTGGTGGTCGTCTTGCCGTGCGTGCCGGCAACCACCGTCGAGCGCGCCCCCCAGAGGAAGTGGTCGCGAATGGCCTCGGGCAGCGAGCAGTAGCGCACCTTGCGTTCGAGCACGGTCTCGAGCTCGGGGTTCCCGCGCGAGATCGCGTTCCCCACGACCACCAGGTCGATGTCGCTGGTGACGTGCTCGGGCGCATAGCCCGACAGCACCGGAATGCCCTCGCGCGCGAGGAAGTCGCTCATGGGCGGGTACACGTGCAGGTCAGACCCGCTGACGGCGTACCCCCGCTGCCGCAGCAGCGCGGCGAGCGTGGCCATGGCGGTGCCGCAGATGCCGATCAGGTGGACACGCTGGCCGTTACGCAACCGGCGACTCCTCGACGATGACGGCCGGCCGGTGGTCGGCCCGCACCCGCACCCGCGAGCCGACCGGCAGCGACCAGCAGGGCCCGGTGGTGTGCCCCGACGGGAAGCCGAACAGCACCGGCGCGCCCGTCTCGGCGGTCAGGTCGGCGGCGAATTCCTCGACGATGGCGCGCGCCGTCACGCCGGCCTTCTCCTCGTCACAGCCACGCATCTCACCGAAGACGACCGCCTTCGCGCGCCCCAGCACCCCGGCGAGCCGCAGCTGCGTCAGCATGCGGTGCAGGCGGAAGGGACGCTCGTTGACGTCCTCGAGGAAGAGCACGCAGCCGGACGGCGGGTCGCACGCAAACGGGGTTCCGAGCGAGGCGCACAGCAGCGAGAGGGTGCCGCCGAACAGCGGGCCCGACTCCTCCCCCGGCTGCACCGTGGCGAGTCCCTCCGGCGCGAGCTCGAGCCCGACACCTTCACCGGTCACCAGCCGCAGGAAGCTCTGCTCGTCGTAGCCCTCGGTGCCGCGCGCGAGGCGTCCGTCGAGCATCGGGCCGTGCAGCGCCGTCAGCCCATGCCGTCCCGTCAGCCAGGTCAGGATCGACGTGTTGTCGCTGTAACCGATGAACAGCTTCGGTGCATGCGACGGCTGCCACCCCTCGAGTTCGGGCAGCAGCTGCACACTGCCGTACCCGCCGCGCACCGCCATCACCGCCGCGACCGACGGGTCGGACCAGGCGCGCACGAAGGCGGCCGCGCGCAGTTCCGGCGGGCCGGATGTGAATCCCATGCGATCGAACACCGAGTCGTGCCAGACCGGCTCGAAGCCGAGACGACGCAGCTCCGCGCATCCCTTGTCGAACTCATCGCGGGCGAACGGGCTGGCGGGCGATACGAGGGCGATCCGGGAGCCAGGGCGAAGGGCGGGCGGCTTGATCATCGAAGAGGATCCAGGTCAGAGGAAGCGCGCCATCTCGTCGGCGACGCGCCGGTGCTCGTCGGCCCCGAGGACCTGGCGCAGCGCCTTCGCGCCGGCCGGCATCGCCGGGGTGGTCAGGAATCGGTGCTTCGCCCGACGGGCCCGCAGGAGCGCGTCGTCCACACGCTTCGCGGACAGGCGGCCGTCCTCGACCGCGTACACGAGCGCCTCGAGGGTCTGCGCCTGCAGGTCGAGGTCCCCGCTGCAGATGAGCAGGCCGTCGCAGCCGGCGGCGATCGCCTCGACGGCCGCGTCGGGCACCGACCAGCTCTTCGCGATCGCCTTCATCTCGAGGTCATCGCTCAGGATGATGCCCTGGTAGCCGAGCTCCTCGCGCAGCATCCCGTTCACGATGCGCGACGACAACGTGGCGGGGCGCTGATCGTCGAGCGACGGCACGAGCACGTGGGCCGTCATGATGAAGGCCACCTCCGCCTCGATGGCGCGGCGGAACGGCACGAACTCCACGCGGCGAATCCGGTCGGGCGGATGCTCGACGAGCGGCAGCTCGAGGTGCGAGTCGGTCGAGGTGTCGCCGTGCCCCGGGAAGTGCTTGCCGCACGCGGCCACCCCACCCGCCTGCAGGGCGCGGATGATCGCCGCGCCGAAGGTCGCCACGACCTCGGCATCGCCGGCGAGCGCGCGGTCACCGATGATCGGGTTCTTGGGGTTGGTGTGGATGTCGAGGACCGGTGCGTAGTCGAGCGTGATCCCGACGGCCCGCAGCTCCGCGGCGAGCGCCGTCCCGAACCGCTCGGCGAGCGCGACCTGGCCGCTGCGCCCGAGCGTGGCCATCGGCGGCCACTCGGTGAACGGCTTGCGGAGGCGCGCGACCCGCCCGCCCTCCTGGTCGACGCTGACCCAGAGGGGCTGCTCGGTGGCCAGCTGCTGGACGTCGTGCGACAGCTCGGCGACCTGCTCCGGCGCCTCGATGTTGCGCGCGAACAGGATGACGCCCCCCAACTGGAACTCGCGCGCCAGGGAGCGGGCCTCGGCTGGAACGGTGACGGCAGGCAGGCTGCCGATCAGGAGCTCACCGATCTCACGGCGCTGCGGCACGGTCCCATTATAGGGGGAGCGTTCGTCTCTATAATCTCCATGTGCCCATCGTGACGTCCGCCCCGACCCGGATCGACCTGGCCGGCGGCACCATCGACATCTGGCCGCTCTACCTGTTCCACCCGGGCGCGCAGACGATCAACGCCGCGATCAGCATCCGCGCGCACGCCCGGATCGACCCGCGCGATGACGGGCGCGTCGTGCTCCGGTCCGAGGACACCGGCGTCACCGTCGAGGCCGACGGTTGGCGCGCGCTCCGTGCGTCGACGCCGCTCCGCCTGCTCGCCCTGCTGGCCCACCACTTCCAGGCCGAGGGGCTCACGCTGACCACGCGGTCGGAGTCGCCGGCCGGCGCCGGGCTGGCCGGCTCGTCCGCCCTGAACGTGGCCGTCTGCGCCGCCTTCGCGCGGTGGCGCGGCCTCACGATCGAGCCCGAGGCGCTGCTGCAGATCGCGATGAACGTCGAGGCGCAGACGATCGACGTCCCGACCGGGCTGCAGGACTACCGACCCGCCATGTACGGCGGCATCGCCGCCCTCGAGCTCGCCGTCGACGGCATCCACCGGCACGTGCTGCCGGTCCCCGCGGCCGAACTCGAGCGACGCCTGGTGCTCTGCTACACCGGCGAGCCGCGCAACTCGGGCACGAACAACTGGGAGATCACCAAGCGCCACATCGACGGCGACCGGCACGTCTTCGACTGCTTCGAGCGAATCCGTGACACCGCCGACGAGATGCGCACGGCGCTGGTGGCCGGAGACTGGGACCGCGTGGGCAGCGCCATCGCCCGCGAGTGGGAGAACCGGAAGCGGCTCGCGCCCGGCGTGACCACGCCGGTCATCGACACCCTGATCGCCC
Organism: Acidobacteriota bacterium; assembly: GCA_947465275.1. Taxonomy (GTDB): domain Bacteria; phylum Acidobacteriota; class Vicinamibacteria; order Vicinamibacterales; family UBA2999; genus JBEBGV01. The sequence continues at coordinate 3,727 of CANIAI010000145.1, forward strand.
GCGCGATGGCGGCCGGCGCGACGGCGGCCAAGGTCTGCGGCGCCGGCGGCGGCGGCTGCCTGTTCTGCTACGGTCCTCCCGAGGCGGTACCCGCGATCCGCGCGGCGCTTGCGGACGGCGGCGCCCGCCTGCTCGACTTCCGCCTCGAGCGCGACGGCCTGCGTCGTGGATAACCGCACGCTCGCCGGCTGCTTCGAGCAGATCGCCGACCTGCTCGAGCTCAAGGGCGAGAACGTCTTCAAGATTCGCGCGTACCGGTCGGCCGCCGAGACGATTGGCGCGTGGGCCGACCCGGTCGGCGCGCTCGACGACCTGGCGCTGCGCGCCGTGCCGGGCATCGGGAAGGATCTCGCCGCGAAGATCCGCGAGCTGGCCTCGACCGGCCGCTGCGCCTATCACGAGGAGCTGCTGGCAGAATTCCCGGTCACCCTGCTCGAGGTGCTGAAGCTGCAGGGCGTCGGGCCCAAGACCGCGGCCCTGCTGTTCCGCGCGCTCGGGATCGCCACCGTCGACGCGCTGGCGGCCGCGGCGCGCGCCGGGCAGCTGCGCGAGCTGAAAGGCATTGGCCCGAAGAAGGAGGCGCTGATCCTCAAGGCGATCGACGAGCGCCGCCTCGATCAGGGACGCCACCTGCTCGCCGAGACCGCGACGCTCGCCGCGGAGCTCATCGCCCACCTGCAGCAGCAGGCGCCGGCGGTCACCTTCGTTCCGGTCGGCAGCCTGCGCCGCGGGTCGGAGACCTGCGGCGACCTCGACATCCTCGCCGTCGGCGGCGACGCGACGCTGATGGACACCTTCGTGGCCCACCCGCGCGTCGAGCGTGTGCTCGCGCACGGCGACACCAAGTCGAGCGTTCGCCTGCAGGGCGGCTATCAGGCCGACCTCCGCCTCGTGCCGCCCGCCAGCCGCGGCGCGGCGATGCAGTACTTCACCGGCTCGAAGGCGCACAACATCGCCCTGCGCGACCGGGCGCTGCGCCTCGGCCTGACGCTGAACGAGTACGGCCTGACCCGCCTCGACGACGGCACCACCGTCGCCGGCGAGACCGAGGAGGGCCTCTACGAGGCGCTCGGCCTGGCGTGGGTGCCCCCCGAGCTGCGCGAGGACCGCGGCGAACTGGAGGCGGCCGCGGGCCAGTCGCTGCCGGCCCTCGTGTCGTTCGGCTCGCTGCGCGGCGACCTGCACATGCACACCACCGCGAGCGACGGCCGCGACACCATCGAGGCGATGGCCGCCGCGGCGCAGGCGCGCGGCTACGCCTACATCGCGATCACCGACCACAGCAAGGCGCTCGCGATGGCCAACGGCCTCGACGAGCGCCGCGCGCTCGAGCATGCCGCGCGCGTGCGGGCGCTCAACGGCCGGTACGAGGGGCTGACGCTGCTCGCCGGCATCGAGTGCGACATCCTCGAGGACGGCCGGCTCGACCTCGACGACGAGTGCCTCGCCGCGCTCGACTTCGTCGTCGCGTCGGTGCACTCGCGCTTCAACCAGGAACCGCGACAGATGACCGACCGGCTGCTGCGCGCGATGGCGTGTCCCTGGGTCGACGCGATCGGGCATCCCACCGGGCGCCTGCTCCTGCGGCGCGACGCCTACACGTTCGCGCTCGACGAGGTCGCGGCGGCGGCCGGGCGCCACGGCGTGGCGCTCGAGATCAACAGCCAGGTCGATCGACTCGACCTGAACGACGTGCACGCCCGGGCGGCGCGCACCCATGGCGTCCGCTTCCTCGTGTCGAGCGACGCCCACAGCACGGCGGCGCTCGGCAACGTCCAGTGGGGCGTGCAGGTCGCCCGCCGGGCGTGGCTCGATGACGACGCGATCCTCAACACGCGTCCCCTCGACGCCTTCCGGGCGGCGCTTCGCCGCCATCGCCCCGCGCCCGTGTCGCGTGGCGCCTCCGAGTGACCATGGCCAAGAAGACCGTTGGATTCGTCGCGCTGCAGACCCTGCGGCAGGGCCCGCCCGACCCCGCGCAGGCGCTCGCCGAGATTCGGCGCATCTACTTCAAGACCAGCAGGCAGACGATCGAGCACGACATCGCGCACGCGATCGAGCTGCTGCGGTCGCTCCCCGACGAGGAACAGCGGGAACGCGCGACGGTCTTCATGGACGGGCTCGCGCAGATGCGGAAGGACTGGGGCGGCGGGAAGGGCGAGGCCGCCGAACGGAAAGGCGCGCCCGGCGGCGCGCGCAAGGCGGCCGCCGGCCCGAAGGGCGCGCCGAAGGGGCGCCCGGCGAAGGCCGGCCCCCGCAAGCCTGGTCGGCCGCGCGACTAGCCGCGGCTCTGCGAGACCTTCTTCCGTGCCGTGGTGCGGAGCACCTCCGGCACGTTGCGGTCGGTCGACAGCGTCTTCATGTCACGGTCGTTGAGGCGCTGCAGCAGGTTCATCGAGATGCCGACCGGCGTCTTCGGATTCTTCACCAGCGCCGCGCAGATGGCGTAGTTCTTCACCCAGCCGCGACTGCCGGCGATCGTGCGCGGGACCTCCTCGGTGACGTTCGTCATCCGGGCGATCGCCTCGACCTCCATCTCGGTCAGCTTCGGGCTGCTCAGCACCGCGAGCGACACCAGCTTGTTCGAGTCGCGGATCAGGATCGTTCGCTCCTCGCGCGACCCCTTCATCGCCAGCGCCATCC
>CANIAI010000146.1 GCA_947465275.1 Acidobacteriota bacterium
CGTCGACGTACGGATTGCGGATGCCGCCCGTGGCGTTCCCGGCCTCATCGAGCTGCATCAGGCTGCCGTCGTTGCCGGTCCACATGTCCATGACGACGCGCGGCGCCTTCGGCGGCACCGTTCCCTTGTCGACCCACTGAATCAGGTGATGGAGCGCCACCGACATGTAGGCCTCGAGCGGGAACTGGCTCATCGGGTACCTGCAGTCGGCCTGCGTGACGCGCGCGCCGTTGTTGCGCGACATCAGGTGGCTCAGGCCGGGGAACTCGTACACGCGGAACTGCTTCCCCGGCTCGTCGCCGTCCTGCTGCGACGTCGCCACGCGCGAGAACTCGTGCTGCGTCGGCACCTGGATGGTGGGCACGTCGACCGGGTTGATCTGCGCCCCGTTCGAGGTCGGCATGAAGCCGTCGTAGATGCGCCCGCGCTGCGGCGTCTGGTAGATGCCGCTCGCCGGCATGTAGCGGCTCACGATGCCCGAGCTCGCCGACGTCCCCCAGAGCACCATCTTGCGCACCGGCAGCGCGCCGAGCGGACCGTTCGCGCTGCGCACGAGCGCCCCGACCTGCGCGAGGACCTCGTTCGCCTGCGCCGCCGTGGTCTTCAGCTCCTTGTACCGCTCCGCGTTGGCCGTGGTGAAGTTGTTCAGGCCGGTCGTCGCGATCTCGGCGCCGACGTGACCCGCGTCCATGATGTAGACCGAGTTGTATTCGAACGCGTGCGCGCCGCCGATCGGGTGCATCGGCTCCGCGACGACGATGCCCGAGAAGCGGGCGGCGTTCGCCGGCCTGCGGATCACGAGGCGGGTCGCGTACGGCTCACCGGCCGCGGTGCCCGACACGAAGAACTCGTGTTCCTCGTAGCCGTAGTGCGCCTTGTCGTGTCCGGGCCACTGCGCCGTCGCCGACTGATACATCGCGCCGGGACCGGTCACCTCGCGGAACGTCGGCAGCGGCACCGCCGTGGGCGTTTTCGGGATGAGCGGATCGACGCCGCCGAACGGGTTGGCGCCAGGGCCACCGGGGCCGCCAGGGCCGCCAGGCCCGCCGCCTCTCTGGGCCTGCAGCGCCTGGCTGCCGATGACGAGCACCGCCGCGCCGACGAGGGCGATGGCGAATCCACGGAAGGTCTGTCTGCGCACGTGCGTCCTCCTTCACGTCCGGGACAGCCGGGCTGGGCTGAGCACCTCAGCGGTGCCCCCGGGCGAAGTGCGCGGATTTTACTCGAAGCGCGGACAGGCTCGCCTCGCCGAAGCGGCCGACGTCAGTCGGCCGCGAAGGCGGGCGTCACGAGCAGCCAGGCGCAGCCGGCGAGTGCGACGAGCATCACGACACTGCCCGTCCAGTGCGCGAAGAGGCCGAGCGACCGGTCGTAGCGGAGCCACCCGAGCGTCTCGAGCAGCCACTCCCAGTCGTGGCCGTAGACCTCCTGCCCCGTCTGTCCGCCGAGCAGCGGCAGCTGCAGCGCCCGGGCGTCCGCGATGTAGGGGCCGAGGTCGATCAGGCTCTCGCCCGCCCACCAGATCGCGATACCGGCGGCGAACAGGTCGTCACGGCGGACGAACGCGACCGCGCAGATCACCGGCACCAGCACCTGCGTCAGCGACCCGCCGAGCACCCGCATGAAGTCGCCGAGCACCGACCAGATCAGGTGCCCCGCCTCATGGAACGGCAGGTTGATCAGGTGCAGGAACGAATCGATGCTGCGTGACGGGTCGAGCGGGTGCGGCACCAGGCCGATCGTCCACCACACGAGCAGGGCGAGCAACAGCCCGCGTCCGAGCTTCGCCGGTGTCAGCGTGATCGTCAGCCCGTCCCTCACGAAGGTGACATCGGCCGCGGCGTGGCTGCGCATGAGCGTCGGTGAGGCGCGACGCCCGATAGAATACGGGCGTGGCACCCCGCGTCCGCTTCGCTCCCTCGCCCACCGGCTACCTGCACGTGGGCGGCGCCCGCACGGCGCTCTTCAACTATCTCTACGCCCGACGGCACGGCGGCCGCTTCCTGCTGCGCATCGAGGACACCGACGTCGAGCGGTCGTCGGCCGACATGGTCACCGGCATCCTCGACGGCCTGCGGTGGCTGGGAATCACGTGGGACGAGGGTCCGGAGGTGGGCGGCCCGCATGCCCCCTACTTCCAGTCGGAGCGGCTGGAGCGCTACAGCGCGGCGGCAGACCGGCTCGTCGCGAGCGGACACGCCTACGCCTGCTACTGCGCCCCCGAACGGCTGCGCGGCGAGCGGGAGGCGGCCGAGGCGAAGGGCGAGGCCTGGAAGTACGATCGCGCCTGCCTGGCGCTCACCCCCGAGCGGCTGGCGGAACTGCGCGCGGAAGGCGCGCCGCACGCGATCCGCTTCAAGGTGCCCGAGGGGACGGTCTCGTTCAACGACGCCGTCCACGGCCCGATCGCGTTCGAGGGGGCCACCATCGAAGACTTCGTGATCAGGCGGTCGGACGGCTATCCCACCTACCACCTCTCGGTGGTGGTGGACGACGCCGAGATGGCGATCACGCAGGTCGTCCGCGGCGACGACCACATCTCGAACACGCCGAAGCACGTGCTGCTCTTCCAGGCGCTCGGCGCGGCCGTGCCCGAGTTCGCGCACGTCCCGCTCATCGTCGGCACCGACAAGAAGCGGCTGAGCAAGCGCCATGGCGCCACCTCGGTGCTCGAATACCAGAAGGCGGGCTACCTGCCCGACGCGATGGTCAACTTCCTCGCGCTGCTCGGCTGGGCGCCGGGCGATGACCGCGAGGTGATGACGCGCGAGGAGCTGATCGCCAGCTTCGCCCTCGAAGGCATCAGCGGCGGCAACGCCGTGTTCGACACGGCAAAGCTCGACTGGATGAACGGGCAGTACATCGCGGCCCTCGACGACGCGGCGCTGCTCGCCACGGTGACACCACTGCTGGAAACAGCCGGGCTGTGGCCGCTGGCCGCAGGGTCAGCGGATCGGTCGGAGGCGTGGCTGCTGACGCTGCTCGGGCTCCTCAAGCCGCGCGCGAAGCGGCTGACCGACTTCCTCGAGCAGGCGCGCCCGTTCCTCACCGACACGGTTGACTACGACACAGCGGCGGTCGAGAAGCACCTCTCGCCTGCCCACACCCGTGAGCAACTCGCTGCCCTGATCGGTGCGCTCCGTGGCGTCGAGCCGTTCACGGAGCCCGGAGTGGAAGCGGCCGTCCGCGGAACGGCCGAGGCGCTCGGCATCAAGGCGGGAGCGCTGATCCACCCCACCCGCGTCGGAATCATCGGGAAAACCACCAGCCCCGGCATCTTCGAGAGCATCGTGCTGCTCGGGCGCGAGCGGACGATCGCGCGCCTGGAGCACGCCCAGTCGTTCTCGGCCGTCGGCGCGTAGCCCTCAGGGGCCCCCTGAGCCGGCCCTGCTGCCCGAGCGGGACGAACACACGCCTGCGAAGTTCCGTGCAGACGCCGCCCGGTCGGGCGCGCGTCTTGCGCGCGGCGTCAGCCCCCTCGTCAAAAGGTAAGTTCCTTTACTGCTGAGACTTACGGCTCTCTCCACTCCTGAGCCGTGGCACTTCGGTTGCAGCCTGCCCCATCCGGAACGCGCAGCGACGCGCCCCGGGGGACCGGTGAGCGCGGCGTTGCCACACACGGAGGCACGTGACCGGTCCGGCGGTCGGTCGGGTGAAGGCGAGCGGAATCAGGGAGGTCACAGTGGCTAAGGAAGATCGCGGATTCGCCTCGATGGACCGCGCGAAGCAGCGCGAAATCGCCAGCAAGGGCGGCAAGGCGGCTCACCAGAAGGGGACCGCGCACGAGTGGACCAGCGACGAGGCGCGCGAAGCCGGCCGCAAGGGCGGTATGGCGAGCCATCGGCGTCGACGTGAAGGGACCGGCGGCTCGGACGACGCGTCCGGCGGGGCCGGCGGAACGCAGTCCGGGGGCGGCCAGGCCTGATCGGTGCTGCCCGTCGTCCCCGGCAATCGGGGGCGCACGGGCAGCACCGGCACTCGTGCCCTGCCCTGGAGCGACTGAGACGACCGTGCCGATTGCGCGCGGTCGCTCGTTCCCTGTACAATCTGTGGGTTCCTGCCTCACGCACCGCGCACGACGGGCACTGGGAGGTCGTTCAACGGTAGGACACCACGCTCTGGACGTGGTTATCGGGGTTCGAATCCCTGCCTCCCAGCCAGACTTCGCTCACCTTCGGTGAGCGGGTCCCGGCCACCTTCGGTGGCCTCACTCCACGCGAATCACCACACGCGAAGTCTGTCTCTCCGAAGCGGTGCCGGAGTAGGCTTCAGCTGCGGAGGCGCCGCGAAGGCCCCATAAAAAATTCACTGTGTAGTCCTGAGTCGGGTGACGCACCGCATTCAGCAGACGGTACCGGTATTTAGGGCCCCGACCTCGACCAATTCAGACGGCGCGTGAATTTGTTTTTCCGGCCGCCCGTGACTGAGTTTGTGTGATTGTGACAACCACCATATGGCCTCGAAACGCAAGGCGCCAAGTCAACTGCCCACCTATGAAGTGGAAAAGCTCATCGATTGTCGCTTGGAAAAAGGTCGACTGCAATATCTCGTTGCTTGGGTGGGCTATGGTGCGTGTTGATGCCAACCAAGGAAAGTTTCGCCGGCTACACAATTGCAAAGTTTAAATTTTGAAAAACCATCTGTTTCCATCACTTGCAGGTCGCGACGATGATTCGTGGGAGCCCGCTACCAATATGCATGCAGACGTGCCCCTCTTGGTTGCCGCGTTTCGCCAGGCCGCGACCCGTGCTCAACTTTCCGTCATCCGTTCTGCTCCCTCATCTGACGCTTTTTCCATGCAACCTGTTGCTGTAAGTGCCCCTGTCGTGGCGTCCACTGCGGTAGATGATCAGGATAAGGTGGTGTTTTGCACGTGTCGCAACAATGTCAATCTTGGCTTCATGATCGGTTGTGAAGATTGTGGTACCTGGCAACATGCGCTCTGTATGGGCATTACAACATTTCAAGACGTTCCTGACACCTACCATTGTGCCGACTGCCGCCCATTACCGTCTTCTCGCCCGCGTCCCTCGGTTTTTGTCACTCCACCACCCGTTGGGGCCCCATTGGCCCAGCTACCCTCCGTGGCCCCGCCCAGCCGTCCGTCGATTGTCAAGCAGGAGCAACCCGCTATGTCGCGTTCGACTGCGCTGCCCACCACTTTGGAGGCCTATTTTGCACCGCGCTCAGCAACAACCAAGGTGGAACCGAGTGATGTCCCCAGGGCCACCGTCGTCGCGTCCTCGTCGACTTCAGCGGCTCGTCCCGTGATGATTGACTTGACCGCGGACGACTCGGACGTGCCGTTGGCTGATGAAGGGGATGACGACGAAGATGAGGATGAAATGAACTTACCTTTGCCGACTACGACGATGACACAAGCTCGGGCAAGCAGGGTGGTGGAAGATCCACAGGTCGTTTTGAACCTCATGGATCAAGAACCAGTCTCCAAGCGTGCTCGGCATTTCTCTAGCATCGCCGATCCTTCCGCTCAGGCTGACATTGCACCTACAGCTGGGATTGCCCCTGCGCCATCGGCTGCTGCGCCATGTGATCTTGCCGCTGCACCTCGCTCTTCTCCTCGCCCATCCTTTGCGCCCACGATAGCGCCGGCGCCCTCGCTTCCCGCCGCCACGACAGGGGAAGTGATGCCTTCTACGTCACAGGCCGTTGCCATGCCCATGACCGAATTCGACCAGCGCAATGAAATTCCTACTATTCCCGCAAATTTGGTTTTTACTGCGGCGGATGATATTGCCGGCTGCGACTCCGTTGGTCATGCGGAACCTGCATCACTTGCAGGTCGCGACGATGATTCGTGGGAGCCCGCTACCAATATTCATGCGGACGTGCCCATCTTGGTTGCCACGTTTCGCCAGGCCGCGACCCCTGCTCAACTTTCCGTCATCCGTTCTGCTCCTTCATCTGACACTTTTACCATGCAACCAATAGCTGTCAGTGCCCCTGTCGTGGCGTCCACTGCGGTAGATGACCAGGACAAGGTGGTGTTTTGCACGTGCCGCAAGAATTTCAACCTGGGCGTCATGGTCAGTTGTGAAGATATGGGCGTTAAATCCCTTCAAGAGGTTCCTGACACCTACCATTGTGCCGACTGCCGCCCATTACCGTCTTCTCGCCCGCCTCCCTCGGTTTTTGTCACGCCACCACCCGGTGGGGCCCTATTGGCCCAGCTACCCTCCGTGGCCCCGCCCAGCCGTCCGTCGATTGTCAAGCAGAAACAACCCGCCGTGTCGCGTTTGACTGCGCTGCCCACCACTTTGGAGGCCTATTTTGCACCGCGCACAGCAACAACCAAGGTGGAACCGAGTGCTGTCCCCAGGGCCACCGTCGTGTCCTCGTCGACTTCA
>CANIAI010000147.1 GCA_947465275.1 Acidobacteriota bacterium
CGGCCATCACGCACATGTTGATGTACTCGGCCTGGGGAAAGAGGGCGAACCGCACCGAGCTGTACTCGGTGTTGTAGCCGGCGACGAGTTCCTGTTCCGCTTCCGGGAAGTCGAACGGGGCGCGGTTGGTCTCGGCGATGCCGGCGATCACGTAGATGATGAAGCCGACCGGCTGCAGGAAGACATACCAGCGCGGAATCACTCCGAACCAGGCGCCCGACTGCGTGTCGACGATCTCGCGCAGCGAGAGCGAGCCGGCCAGCATGATGACGGCGGCGATCGACGTCGCGTAGGCGAGCTCGTAGCTGATCATCTGCGCCGACGACCGGAGGCCGCCGAGCAGCGAGTACTTGCTGTTGGACGACCAGCCGGCGAGCACGATGCCGTAGACGCCCATCGAGGTGATCGCGAAGACCACCAGCACGCCGACGTTCACGTCGGCCACACCAAGCTTCACCGGCTCCGGCAGGAGGCCGAACAACGTGACCTCCTCACCCCACGGCACGCACGCGAAGGCGGCGAACGCCGAGGCGACCGAGAGGAGCGGTGCGAGCGTGAAGAGCCACTTATCAGCCGCCTTCGGCCGCAGCTCCTCCTTCATGAGGAGCTTGAGAATGTCGGCCAGCGGCTGCAGCAGACCCCAGGGACCGGTCAGGTAGGGGCCGTACCGCTGCTGCATGAAGGCCATGACCTTGCGCTCCGCGAGCACGAGCACTGCTGATGCATTGATCAGCATGAAGAAGGTCAGACCGATGATGACCAGTTGGACGATGAGTCTCAGATCCATATCGTTCCCGGCGGCCCCGCACGGACCGCCTCACGCCCAGACGGGCGTCCGTCAGTCCGTCAGTGAGCGTGCGCGTGCGCCGCGTGACGGCCGCGCCACTCGGCCGGGAGGGTGCAGCGTCCTTCCCGCACGTGCGCCTCGTATTCCTCGCGGAACACCTTGAGCGTCGTGAGCACCGGCGTCGCCGCGGCATCACCGAACGCGCAGAGCGTCTTGCCCGCGATGTTGCTGGCAACCCCGAAGAGCAGGTCGATGTCCTTGGGCTGCCCTTCCCCGCGCTCGACACGCTGCAGCAGCTTGTAGAGCCAGTCGCCGCCCTCGCGGCACGGGGTGCACTTGCCACACGACTCGTGGCGGTAGAAGTGCAGCAGGTTCATGGCGAGCCAGACCATGCAGGTGGTGTCGTCGAGCACGATCAGACCGGCCGATCCGAGGAGCGAGCCCGCCTTCTGCACGCCATCGAAGCTCGCCGGCGCGTCGAGCTGGTGCTCGAGCAGCACGGGCACCGACGACCCACCCGGGATGACGGCCTTGAAGGACCGGCCGTTGGCCATGCCCTGGGCGAACTGCTCGCCGAAGATCAGCTCCCGGAGCGTCGTGTGCATCGACGCCTCGTACACGCCGGGGCGCTTCACGTGGCCGGAGATGCAGTACAGCTTGGGTCCGCCGTTCTTCTCGGGACCCATCGCCGCGAACCATTCCGGACCGTTCTTGATGATGAGCGGCACGTTGCAGAGCGTCTCGACGTTGTTCACCGCCGTCGGGCTCTGGTAGAGGCCGGCCACCGCCGGGAACGGCGGCTTCAGGCGCGGCTGCGCCCGCTTGCCTTCGAGCGACTCGATGAGGGCGGTTTCCTCACCCGCCTCGTACGCGCCCGCGCCACGGTGCACGTAGACGTCGCAGTCGAAGCCCGTGCCGAAGATGTTCTTCCCGAGGAAGCCGCCGGCATAGGCCTCGGCGATCGCGGCCTCGAGGTGCTCCTGCACATGGTAGAACTCGCCGCGGATGTAGATGTAGGCGGTCTTCGCGCCGATGGCGTAACACGCGATCGCGCACCCCTCGATCAGCAGGTGCGGGTTGCGCTCCATCAGCACGTGGTCCTTGAACGTGCCGGGCTCGCTCTCGTCGGCGTTGCAGCAGATGTACTTCGCCTTCGGCGTGTCCTTCTGCACGAACTGCCACTTCATCCCGGTCGGGAATCCGGCGCCGCCGCGGCCGCGGAGTCCCGAGGCCTTGACCTGCTCGATGACGTCGCTCGGCTGCAGCGCCAGGGCCTTCTTCAGCCCCTCGTATCCCTGCTGATCGCGCAGGTAGGCCGCCAGGGTGAACGAGTCGGGCTGGCCGACGAACTTCGTGAGTACCGGTTCGTACGCCATGACTACTTCGCTTCCTTCTTCAGGTGGCAGCCGGTGAACGCCGCCGGGCCGCGCGCCGCGAGGTCGTCGATGAAGGCGGCGCAGTCCTCGGGACGCAGCCGCTCGTGCCAGTCGTCGTTGACCATGACCACCGGCGCGCGGTCGCACGCACCGAGGCACTCGGCCTCGATCAGCGTGAACGTGCCCGTGGGGTCGGTCTCGCCCGGCTTGATCCCGAGCCTGGCGCTGAGTTCCTCGGTCACGCGCTCGGCGCCGAGCAGCGCGCACGACAGCGTCCGGCAGACGTTCAGCACGTACTTCCCGACCGGCTTCGTGTAGAACATCGTGTAGTACGACACGACGTCCTCGACTTCAGCGGTCGTGCAGCGAATCTGCTGCGCCACGTGCGCCATCGCGTTGGCCGTCAGGTATCCCTGCTGGCGCTGCGCGAGGTACAGGGCGTAGAGAATCGCCGACTTGCGCTGCTCGGGCGGGTAGCGCGTGACGATCTCGTCGAAGGTCTTCTGATTCTCGGGCGTGAACGCGAACGGCTCGCCCACGTCCGCCAGCTTCCGTTCTGACCTGTGGAACTTGGCTGGGGCGTACTCCATCTCGGGGTGGAAACTCACCGGTCGCAGTCTCCCATCACAACGTCAGTCGAGCCGATGACGGCAATCACGTCGGCGATCATGCCGCCCTCGATGATCTTGGGCAGCGCCTGGATCGCCATGAACGACGGCGGCCGCATCTTCACCCGCCACGGGCGGTTCGTACCGTCGGACACGATGTAGACACCGTGCTCGCCACGCGGCCCCTCGATCGGCACGTACGACTCGCCCGCCGGCACCGTGAACCCCTGCGAGTAGATCAGGAAGTGCTGGATGAGCGCTTCCATCTCGGTATAGACCTTGTCCTTGGGCGGCGGCACGACGCGGGTATCGTCGCAGGCCCACGCACCGGTCGGCGAGATGCGCGTGATCGCCTGCGAGCAGATCTTCCAGCTCTCGCGCATCTCGCGGATGCGCGTGCGATACCTGGCGAACACGTCGCCTTCCTTCGCCGTCGAAACCTCGAAGTCGTAGTTCGCGTAGGTCAGGTACGGGAAGTACTTGCGGACGTCGTAGTCGGACCCCGCGGCACGCGACACCGGGCCGACCAGGCCCCACGCGAAGGCGTCCTCCTGCGTGATGACGCCGACGCCCTCGGTGCGGCGACGGAACATGTCGTTCTTGGTGAGCAGCCCCTCGTACTCATCGAGCTTCGCCGGGAAGCGGTCGAGGAACGCGGTCACCGCCTCGTGGAACCCGCGCGGCAGGTCGTCACGCAGGCCGCCGACGCGGAAATAGCTCGGGAAGAAGCGGAACCCCGCGACCAGCTCGTTGATGTTCATGAGCAGTTCGCGTTCACGCAGCGCGTAGAACAGCATGGAGACCGCGCCGATTTCCATCGCGTGCGTGCCGAGCCACACCAGGTGGCTGGCCAGGCGCTGCAACTCGGCGAGCAGCACCCGGATGTCCTGCACGCGCTCGGGCATCTCGAGGCCGAGCAGCTTCTCGACGCTCAGCACGTAGGCGAGGCTGTTCGACTGGGCGCCCAGGTAGTCCATGCGCTCGACGAGCGGGATCACCTGCTGCCACTTCTTCTGCTCGGCGGTCTTCTCGATACCGGTGTGGAGGTACCCGATGGTCGGGCGGGCCGACTTGATCGTCTCACCATCGAGCTCCAGGATCAGCCGCAGCACGCCGTGCGTGCTGGGGTGCTGGGGCCCCATGTTGACGGTCATCGTCTCGGTGCGCATTTCCGCCATTACTTCACCTGCCTCCTCACGCGGTCGCGCTCGAGGTTCGCCGTGAACTCCTCTTCGCTGACCTCGAGCGGCTCGTACGTCTGCACCGCCTTGCGGATCTGCACCGGGTAATCCTTGCGGGCGGGGTGCCCCTCCCAGTCGTCGGGCGTCAGGATGCGCCGCAGGTCGGGATGGTTGGCGAAGATGATCCCGAACATGTCGTAGACCTCGCGCTCGGGCCAGCCGGCGCCGGGCCAGATCTCCTGGATGGTCGGAATCAGGTCGCCTTCGGCCGCGCGCACCTTCAGGCGGATGCGCTGGCGGTTCGGCACCGAGAGCAGGTGGTAGACGACCTCGAAGCGGGGCGCACGCGGCAGGTAGTCGACCGCGGTCACCTCGATGATCACGTTGAAGCGGAGCGACGGGGTGTCGCGCAGCGCCCGGGCCGTCTCGACGAGGCGGTCGGCGGGAACGTAGATCGTCGTGAAATCAACGCTCTTCCCGGCCTCGAACGAGGCACCGGGCACGAGCGGTGTCAGGGTCTCAATAACAGCAGCAGCGTCCATCGCATCCACTAGCGGCAACCTTGCCCTCTTTGCCTTCTTCCAGCTTCGTCCCGTGCCCGTCCAGGTCTCGTCGTGCGCAACCTGCGCTCAACCGGTGGCATCGCAGCAGGCCGGCGTGAGGCGGCGAGCGGCGACCGCGCTCTCAGATCCGCGAGCGGGCGATCTTCTGCTGCAGCTGGACGATCCCGTAGATCAGCGACTCGGGCCGCGGCGGGCACCCCGGCACGTACACGTCCACCGGCACGACCTGGTCAACACCCTGGACGATGGCGTAGTTGTCGAACACGCCGCCGACCGAGGCACAGGCGCCCATCGAGATGACCCACTTGGGCTCCGGCATCTGGTCGTAGACGCGGCGCATCGCGGGCGCCATCTTCCGCGACAGGCGGCCGGCCACGATCATCAGGTCTGACTGGCGGGGCGACCCGCGGAACACCTCGGCGCCGAAGCGGGCGATATCGTAGCGGCTCGCCGCCATCGCCATCATCTCGATGGCACAGCAGGCCAGGCCGAACTGCGCCGGCCAGATGGCCGACTTGCGCGCCCAGTTCACCAGCTTCTCGACGGTCGTGGTGAGGAGCGGCAGGTCGGGGTCGAGACCGTGCTCGTGGGCATGGTCGTGGGTGTGATCGTGCGTATGCTCGTGGGCCATTAGGTCACCGTCCGCGGGGCGTTCAGGCTGCCTTGCGATCGAGGGTCGTGGCGGGACGCCGCGTCCGTGACGAACCCCAGTCGAGCACGCCCTTGCGCCAGACGTACACGAACCCGACCGTCAGAATGAGGAAGAAGGTCACAATCTGCACGAACCCGGTCCAGCCCAGATCGCGCAGGGACATCGCCCACGGATAGAGGAAGGCGACCTCGATGTCGAACAGGAGGAAGATCATCGCGACCAGGTAGAACTTCACCGACTGGCGCTCGCGCGCGTTACCCACGGCGGGCATGCCGCACTCGTAGGGGGCGAGCTTCTCAGGGGTGGGATTCTTGGGTCCGAGGAGCACCGAGAGGCCGATCATGAGGGCGGCGAATCCCACGCCGAGCCCCGTCATGATGACTACTCCGAGCCAGCCGTCCATCAGGTCAAACCCTTCCGATGAAAGATGTCACACACGCGTCTCCCCGGCCGGTGCTGGGCTTTCGGCCCGCGTCCGGTCACTGGAACGCTTGTGAAGAGTTTCGCAATCCTTGTCATGCTATAGAAGCGACTCCCAAAGGTCAATTTTCCGATGCGCCTCGCCTGGTTCCGGTCACACCCCGACGATTCGTCCGACCCGCTCGATGCGGCGGCTCCCGCGCTGGCGCGGCTGCGGGAGGCTCACGCGATCACCGTGTACACGCGGTCGACCGCGCACGCCTTCCCGGTGTCGGCGTTCCGCGCCCCGTATGACCTGTGCGTCTACGAGTGTGACGGCGCGCCAGCCACCGAGCACATCTGGCCACACCTCTTCCGTGTCCCCGGGCTGCTGGTGCTCGCCGGACGCGCACTGCATGACTCGCGCGCACGGCTGCTCGAGCGGCAGGGCCGTCGCGACGAGTACCGCGCGGAGTTCGCGTTCAACCAGGGGACGCCGCCGCCGGCGTTCGGACCGCGGTTCCCCAGGGGCGGCTGGTCGATGACGCGAACGGCCGTGCTCGCCTCGCGCCTCACGGCGACGTGGGACGCTGAGTCCGCCGCGGTGGTCGCGCACGCCTCAGGACGTGCGGTGCGGGTGCTCGCGCCCGCGGTGGATGGCCCGGCCGACGTGTCGCCGACCCGGGTGGCGGCGGACGCGTCGTCCGACCTGCGGGTCGCGGTCTTCGGCGCGCTGAGGCCGTCGGTCGCCGGAGCGGTGCGCC
>CANIAI010000148.1 GCA_947465275.1 Acidobacteriota bacterium
CCATCAACACCACCAGGCCGAAGGCGACCCGGGCGGTGCGCGTCGCACGGCGCTCCCGGTCCGCGGCACGCCAGGTGTCGTCCTGCCGCTCCTCGAGCGTCCGTTCCAGTTCCTGCAGCCGGGCCGAGAGTTCCACGACGCGCGAGTCCCGCGCACGCGCGTCCGCGATGTCCTGGGGAGCAGGAGCCGCGACCTCCGGGATGCCGGCCGGCGGTGCGGCGACCGGCGCCGTGTCGACCGTCGGCGGGTCGATCAGTTCGGGGCCGCTGGCCGGCGGCTCGGATGCGTCGTCCAACTCGGGGAGCACGCGCAGCGGCAGCACGCGGCCCGTCGTGACAGGCGCGGGCCCTGGCCTGGACCAGGCCTCGGGCTCTGCGGTGGACGGTAACGCGCCGCGGGGCTGCGCCTCGAGGGCCTCGAGCGCCTCGCGCACCTCACGTGACAGGTCGGCGAGACGCTGGTCGAGTCGCGCCTCGATCGCGGCCAGGCGCGTCTCGGCGGCATCGAACCCCTGCTGCGCCACATGCGCGGCGGCCAGCGACACCTCGGTCAGTTGCTGCGCCTGCTGCCGGAGTTCGCGCAGCGGCTCTTCGTGCAGGTCGCGCAGCGCGCTCCACTCCTGGCGCACGAGCCGCTCGAGCTCCTGCAGCCGCTGGGCGGTCTCCCGCTCCACACGGCTGGCGACACCGTCACCATCGCGGAGGTGCGCCTCGAAGCGGGCGAGCGCCCGGTCGGCCCGCTCGCCTTCCAGGGCGGCACGCCCCAGCGCGGTGGTGCACTGCTCCAGCAGCGCCTGGACGCGGGCTTCCAGCGACTCGCGTGGCGGCAGCGTCTGCGGGTCGTCGGGGTGGCCGGACAATCGGGGTGATGGCGCGCCGGATGGTGAATGCATGAGACCTGGGACGGGCGGATCATACAACCGCCCCTGCACGGCCGTGTCGCCGAAGATCGCTACGTGCGGCGGGCGACGTGGATTGCCATGAGGCCCCACAGGATCGGCACCACCGTCACCTCCGCGAAGCCGGACCGCCGCAGGATGTCGGCCACGCCCGCCGCCCCCGGATAGCGCCGCAGCGACGCGGGGATGTAGCGGTAGGTGTCGGCATCGCCGTGGAGGATCAGTCCCAGCAGCGACCCCGCCACGGTCAGGTAGGCAAGGTACGCGGCCCTGAGCAGCGGGTTCGCGGGCCGCTCGAAATCGAGCGACAGCAGGCGCCCCCCAGGGGCGAGCACCCGGTGCGCCTCGCGGGCGGCGAGGTCCAGGTCGGGCACGTTTCGCAGTCCGTAGCCGGTCGTCAGGACGGTGAAGCGACCGTCCGGGAACGGGAGCGCGCACATGTCAGCGCGCACCAGCGGCAGGTCGGCGGCACCGGGTTTCCCGGCGGCCAGTTGCAGCATCCGGTGCGTGAGGTCGAGTCCGACCACCCGCCGTGCCTGCCGGCGGGCGAGTTGCGCCAGGTCACCGGTGCCACAGGCGAGGTCCAGCACGCGATCGTCGGGCGTGAGCCCCGCCAGGTGCATCAGTCGCCGCTTCCAGCCGCGGTCCAGCCCGTATGACAGCAGGACGGTGATGAGGTCGTATCGGTCTGCGATGGTCGCGAACAGGGTGCGGACGTAGGCGCGCTTCCCCTCCGGCGTGGCGAGGGCGCGCCGGAGGCTCATTGGGCCCGCAGGAGCAGGACCGGAATCTTCACCTCGTGCCGCACCCGGTCAACGGTCGTGCCCCGCAGCAGGTCGTTGAGGAAGCGGTGGCCGTGCGTCGCCATGGCCAGCAGATCGGCCTGGTGCTCGGCCGCCGCGCGAATCAGCGCGGTCGCCGGGTCGCCCATGAGCAGGAGCGTCCCGACCGCGAACCCCTCGGCGGCAAGCCGGGCGGCAAGGGTGTCGAGATACGCGCGGTCGACCTTCATCTCCTCCGACTCGCGCAGCTTGAGTTCCTCGAAGTGGCGGGCGGCGAAGCCGTCGGCCACGTGGACGAGCAGCAGGTCGGCCCCGGTCAGGCGCGCGAGCGCCGTCACGTGGGCGAGGATGGTCTGATCCGCGGGCGAGTTCTCGACCGCGACGAGGATGCGTCGGTACATCAGGCGAACACCGTCTGCCAGAGCAGCCAGCCGTTGAGCGCCGCAATGATAACCGCGACGAACCACGCGAGCACCTGCATCCATCGGGGCGCGACGAAGGCGCCCATCTTGCGCCGGTCGCTCGTGAACGCGACCAGCGGGAACACCGCGAACGACAGCTGCAGGCTCAGCACCACCTGGCTCAGGACCAGGAGCGCGCCGGTGCCCTGCTCGCCGTACAGCACCACGGTGATGACGGCGGGGACGATCGCGACGAGCCGCGTGATCAGCCGGCGCAGCCAGGGCCGCAGCCGGATGTTGACGAACCCCTCCATCACGATCTGACCGGCCAGCGTGCCCGTGAGGGTGGCGTTCTGCCCGGAGCAGAGCAGTGCAATGGCGAAGAGCGCCCCCGCCGCACCCGAGCCCAGGAGCGGCGATAGCAGCTGGTGCGCGTCGCCGATGTCGGCCACCGACTCGTACTCGGTCCCGTGGAAGGCCGCCGCCGCCATCACCAGGATGGCGCCGTTGATGAAGAGGGCCGACATGAGCGCGACCGACGAATCGATCGTCGCGAAGCGGATCGCGGCCGCCTTGCTCTCGTGCGTGTCGAGGTACTTCCGCGTCTGCACGATCGACGAGTGCAGGTAGAGGTTGTGCGGCATCACCGTCGCGCCCAGGATGCCGAGCGCGATGTAGAGCATCGCGGGGTCGGTCACGATGCGCGTCTGCGGAATGAAGCCAGCCATCACCGCGCCCGCGTCGGGCTTCGCCAGCCAGAGTTCCACGGCGAAGCAGCCGGCGATCACCAGGATCAGCCCGATGACCAGCGCCTCGACATACCGGAACCCGCGACTCTGGAGGTACAGGACGATCAGGACGTCGAGCGCCGTCAGGCAGACGCCCCAGACGAGCGGCAGCCCGAACAGCAGGTTGAGGGCGATCGCGGCGCCGATGACTTCGGCGAGGTCGCAGGCCGCAATCGCCACCTCGCACAGCAGCCAGAGGACGATGGTGACGGGCCGCGAGTAGCTGTCACGGCACGCCTGGGCGAGATCGCGCCCGGCGCCGATCCCCAGGCGCACCGAGAGCGCCTGCAGCAGGATCGCCATCAGGTTCGAGATGAAGATGACGCTGAGGAGCGCGTAGCCGTAGCGCGCGCCGCCGGCAAGGTCGGTCGCCCAGTTGCCCGGGTCCATGTAGCCGACCGCCACCAGGTAGCCCGGCCCGGCAAAGGCCAGCAGCTTGCGCCAGAACCCGGCGTGCTCGGGGACGACAATCGACCCGTGTACTTCCGGCAGGCTCACCGAGGACGACGGTTGACGCCAGCCCTGCTCCGCCGGTTTCGCCGTGGCTATTTTTGGATTTTGAGCCATCGAAAATCTTGCCTACCGTATGTCTTGCAGCCCTCGGAAGTCAAACTTTTGACTCACCGAAACATCCGCTAGACTTGGTGGCCCATGCTCCCGTCGAGCACCGTCGAGAATTACCTCAAGGCGATCTACACCGGCGTCGCCGGCCTCGTCCCGCCACAGCGGCTCCTCCCGATGGGCCAGCTGGCGGCCGCCCTGACGGTCGCCCCGGGCACGGCGACGACGATGGTCAAGGCGCTTCACGAGTCGGGACTGGTCGAGTACGAACCGTACGCGGGGGTGCGGCTGTCAGCCGCCGGAGACAAGCTGGCCGCGCTCGTGCTGCGACGGCACCGGCTGATCGAGGCGTTCCTCGTCCAGGTGATGGGGCTGCGGTGGGATGAGGTGCACGACGACGCCGAGCTGCTCGAGCACGTCGTCTCCGACCGCCTGGTCCAGCGGATGGACGAGATGCTGGGCCACCCGACGGTCGACCCGCACGGGGATCCGATTCCCGATGCCGAAGGGGTGCTGCATGCCCCGGCGTTGCCAGACCTGCTGCAGTGTCCGGTCGGCGTGCCCCTCACCGTGACGCGCGTGCTCGATCAGGACGGCGGGTTCCTCCGCTTCCTCGAACAGCAGCAGCTGAAGCCGGGCGAGACGATCACGGTCGAACAGCGCGACACCGCCGCCGACTGCGTCGCGCTGCGCACCGCCGGGGACAGGCAGCTGACCATCGGCGCCCGCGCGGCCTCGAAGCTGCTCGTGCGTCCGCAGGAGCCGTAAGCGTCCAGAGGAGCGGCGCGTGCCGCTCAGGCGGGATGAGGCGTCGCGGTCGCGAACTGCTCGAAGACGCCGGGAAGCGCCGCGGCGTCAGCCACGATCCATTCGCCATCGCGCCCTGGATCGTCGGGGAACCCGAAGCCGTACGACAACAGGCAGCAGCGGGCGCCGGCGCGACGCGCGGTCTCGCGGTCGATCCGGGAGTCGCCCACGAGCAGCGTCCCCACGGGCGCCGCCGCCGCCCGCGCCATCAGCGCCTGCAGCGACGCCGGATCCGGCTTGCGCGGGTGCGGGCCGTCGCCGCCGATCACGTCGTCGAACAGCTCACGGACGCCGAGCGCCTCGAGGATGCGATAGGACGGACGCAGCGGCTTGTTGGTGAGGACGGCGACGCGTGCGTGCGTCCGCGCGTGCGCCACGGCGTCCGCGATGCCGGGATACAGGCGCGTGTGGTTCAGGAGCCTCGTGTCGTAGATGTCGAGAAAGCGTGGCAGCGCGTCCTGCTGCTCCGGAAGCCCCGCCGCCGCAACCGCACGCTGCACCAGCAGCGCCGCGCCCTCGCCGATCATCCCGACAACCGCCTCGGTCGTGAGCGGACGGCCACCGAGTTCCGCGACCAGTTGGTTGGCGGAGTCGGCCAGGTCCTGCCGCGAGTCGACCAGGGTGCCGTCGAGGTCGAACGCGATCAGGCGCCGGTGTACGTGGCCCATGAGGTCGGCGTCTCCCAGACGGTGACTTTCGAGACCGGCAGCCCCTTGCCGCGCGCGGTCTCGAAGATCAGGCGACAGATGCGCTCCACCGTCGGGTTGCTGTCGACGAGGAAGATCGGCTCACCGAGCCCCTGCAGCGCCGCGACCAGCGGATCGTCCTGCCGCAGGATCATCTTGTGATCGAGCTCGTCGTCGATCCAGGTCTTCACGAGCGCCTTGATGTCGTTGAAGTCGACGACCATGTTGCGCGGGTCGAGCCCCTCGGTCGTGACCTCGATCTCGGCCACCGCGTTGTGCCCGTGCGGGTGCTTGCAGATGCCGTCGTAATCGAGCAGGCGGTGCCCATAACAGAACTCAATCCGCTTGGTGACCGAATACATATCCACTAATGTTAATGCGTCCGGTCACCCCATGAGCGATACGGCGGTCCTCCTCTCGGCGGGCCTCGACAGCGCCGTCCTGGCGGCGCACGAGGCACGCACCTCACGCGTCCACCCGGTCTACGTCAGCGCGGGCCTCGCCTGGGAACCGCAGGAACTGGCGATGCTCGATCGCCTGCTCGCCGCGGCGCCGTTCGCGGCGCTGGCGCCACTCGCGCGGCTCTCCTTCACGGTCACCGACCTGTATCCCGCGACGCACTGGGCCCTGCGCGGCGAGCCGCCGGCCTTCGACACCCCCGACGAAGACGTCTATCTCACGGGACGCAACCTGATCCTGCTCGGGAAGGCGGGCATTCACTGCGCGCAGCAGAAGATCGGACGGCTGGTGATCGGGCCGCTCGCGGGCAACCCGTTTCCCGACGCGACGCCGGAGTTTTTCGCGTCGATGGCCCGCACCCTGTCGCTCGGCCTCGCGCACGAACTGCGCGTCGACGCCCCCTTCGCCGGCCTCGAGAAGCACGACGTCATCACCCTGGGACGCGAGCTGGGCGTGCCCTTCGAGCTGACGCTCTCGTGCATGAACCCGAAGGACGGCCTGCACTGCGGGCAGTGCAGCAAGTGCCGCGAGCGACGCGACGCGTTTCACGCGGCGGGGGTCGGCGACCCGACGCCCTACGCGGTCGCGCCGATTCGATAGTCCCGCCGCGGCGCGCGAGCCCGGCTAGTCCTTCGACTTACCGCGGCCGAACACCCGCGACCAGAACCCGCGCTTCTTCGCCGCCGGAGGCTCCTGCGCCGCTGGCGCGTCCGGATCCGCAGGGCGAGCCGCCGCCGCGGCGGCCGATGGCGTCGGCTGCGTGGGCGATGCCGGCGGCAGCGGCTCGACGGCAGCACCCGACGCGACCCGCCAGACCGGCTGCCCCGTGTGCAGCGGGCAGAAGTCGAGCGGGGCGCTGCCGTTGGCGAAGTACTCGGTGGCGACCACCGCGCCGGGACGTCCCCCCGCCGCGACCTGCGCGTCGTCCGCA
>CANIAI010000149.1 GCA_947465275.1 Acidobacteriota bacterium
ACGGCCTGCGCGCGCGCCGGTGTGACGAGCGCCGGATGCGCGAGCGCCGCCAGCAGCACGACCAGCCCGGCCGTACGCCACGCCGACCACCGCGCGGCACACCTTGCGGCACTTCGGTTGCACTGAGCCGGCCGTGTTGCCGGACGGCCAACTGCGGTCCTCCGGGTGGGGCGGGTGCGAACGAAGGAGGGTGCTGACGTGCTGGAAACCATTGCGGTCATCCTGATCATCCTGTGGCTCCTGGGGATGGTCAGCGGCTACACGCTCGGAAACTTCATCTGGGTGCTGCTGGTCATCGCGGTCGTCCTGTTCCTGGTGCGCCTGGTGAGCGGCCGCAGCGTGGTCTGAGCACGTCCCGCGGAGGCCGGCGTGCCGGGTATTGTGACGGGGCCGACGTGGGCTTACCATGAGCCATGCGCCGTCATCGCCTGTTTGCCGCCTGCGTCGCCATGGCCAGCGCCCTGCTGATCACGGCGGTCGCGGTCAACGCCCAGTTCACGCCGGCCCCGCGCCCGGTCACGCCCATGAAGGCGGCCCCCGCGGGTCCGCTGCCGCCCATTCCCTACGAGCAGTATCTCGCGAGGCCGATGGCGGTGGTGCAGTCGGCCTACGAGTTCGCCGCGCGGCACCCCGAGGTGCTGCAGTACGTCCCGTGCTACTGCGGGTGTGAGACGCGTGGGCACGGTGGGAACCACGACTGCTTCGTGAAGCGCCGGTCCGCCGACGGGCGCGTGCTCGAGTGGGACCCGCACGGCTCCGGCTGCACCGTCTGCGTCGACGTGGCGCGCGACGCGATGCTGATGTTCAATTCCGGCGCGTCGGCGTCGGCGATCCGCACCGCGATCGACAAGAAGTGGGGCGGCCGCTACCCCAGCCAGACTCCGACGCCGCAGCCGCCCAAGGCCGCGGCGAAGCCGGCTCGCAGCTGAGCTGTTCGACGACCTCCGGAGCGCGTCGGCCTGTCGAGGTTGACGCGCTCCACCTTCTGCCAGCTCCTCACTCAGCGTGCGCAACCTCGGCCGTGACGCCCGTCGTGGGCCGCCGACCTCGATTTGCGCGCAATCTCGACCTGAAAGAGCCGTCCGGGGATGACAGACTCGGCTCTCCCCTGATACGGTCCTCCTGATGGCCTCTTCCCAGGCTCCCCGAGGCGATGCCCTCGCCCGCCTCTTCACGACGATGCGTGAGGGGCTGTACGTGGGCACCATCCACCCTGACGGCGGGAAGGACGCCACGCTCGTCGCTAATCCCTTCTGCCGCAGCCTGTTCGGCTTCACCGCCGACGCGCCCGAGGCATCGGTCCGCCCCTTCGCGCCCGAGCGCTTCGTCGACCGCGCCACGCGCGGGACGATGCTCGAGGCACTGCTCCGCGACCACGCGATCTGCGACTACCTGGTGCAGATGCGCCGGGAGGACGGCTCGCGGGTCTGGGTCGAGATCACGGCCGAGGTCGAACCGCTCGGCGGGCGCGGAGTCAGGGAGCTGCAGCTCACCGCGCTGCTGCGCGATGTCAGTGAGCGCCGGAAGCTCGACGAGCGATCGAGGCAGGTGTACAGCCAGCTCGTGCAGGCCGAGCGGATGGCTGCGCTCGGCCGCACCATGGCCGACGTCGCGCATGAGCTGCGCAACCCGCTCGCCACGATCCTGAGCTGGGCCGAGCGCCTGGCCGACCGGCGGCTCGATCCGGCGGCGACCCGCGGCGTGGAAGCGATTCTCGCGAGCGCGACCAGCGCGTCGCGCATCGTGAAGCAGCTGCTGCAGACCGCCACGAAGCGGCAGACCACGCGACGGCTGGTCGACCTCAACGAGCTGGTGTGGGACACGCTCGCGCTGCGCGCGCACGAGCAGCGCGGCATGAACATCAGCGTGGTCACGTCGCTCGGCGACGCGCTGCCCGGCGTGCTGGTCGATGCCCACCAGATCCAGCAGGTGCTGCTCAATCTCGTCGTGAACGCGGAACAGGCGATGAGTGCGTCCCACGGGCGCGGCACGCTGCGCCTGCGCACCTACCGCACGGCCGAACGGGGGATGGTGGCGATCGAGGTCTCGGACGACGGTCCGGGCGTGCCGCTCGACATGCAGGACCGCATCTTCGAGCCATTCTTCACGACCAAGGCCGAAGGGGTCGGTACCGGACTCGGACTCGCGGTGACGCAGGCGATCGTGCAGGAGCACGGCGGCCGCATCCGCCTCGAGTCGCAGGGGGGCGGTGCCACGTTCGTCGTCGAGCTGCTGGCGCACGACCTGCCGGCGCCATCCGAGGCGGGTGACGCGGCGGCCGGGGCGGCGCGATCGGTGGTCGGCACGCGCGCGCTGCTCGTCGAGGACGAGAACGCGCTGGCGGGTGCGGTGATCGACGCGCTCGGATCAGCCGGGCTGACCGTGGAGCACGCGACCGACGGGGCGCAGGCGCTCGCGCTGATCCGCGAGCGCGTCTACAACCTGGTGATCTGCGATCTGAAGATGCCGGGGATGGACGGGATGGCCTTCTACCGGGCCATCGCCGCCGCCGCGCCCGAGCTCGCACGCCGCGTGATCTTCGTGACCGGCGCCGTCGCCGGCGACGAGGCGACCCGCTTCCTCGAGGAGACCGGCTGCCGCTGGCTCGCCAAGCCGTTCCGGCTCGCCGATCTGCTCACCGCCGTCCGCGCCACGGTCGGGTAAGGCACGACGATCGCGGTCGTGGTGCCCGTCTCGCGCAGGCTGGCGAGCTCGAGACCTGCCTTCGCCATCCGCGGCTTCTGCTGGAACGCGAGGATGGTGCTCCGGATCGCCTTCGCGGCCTCGACCGGCGCCATCGTCGCCGCGAGGGCCTCTTTCAGGCGGCGGATGGCGCGCGCATGGAGCTGCGAGACGCGCGACTCGTTCACGCCGATCTCGGCGCCGATCTGCTTCATCGTCGCCTCCTGGTAGTAGTAGAGGCTGATGACCTTCTGCTCACGCACCGGCAGTGTCGCGATCGCGTCGCGCACCTTGTCGCTCGTCTGCGTCCGCTCGTAGGCCGCGTGCGGCGACTCGGGCTCCGACGGAATCAGCGCCGCGGGCAACGCGGCTTCGTTCAGGTTCTCGTTGTTCGCGAGCGGCGAGGTCGATTCGATCGCGTGGATCCGGACGATCGTGCGCCCGAGCCGCTTCTCGTCGGATCCCATCTTCGTGGCGAGATCCGCCAGCGACGGCTCACAGCCATTCTCGCGGCGCAGCTCCTCGCGGGCCGCTTCCAGCTCACGACGCTGACGGCGCACGCCGCGCGGCCAGGCGTCCTTGCGGAGCGCGTCGATCATGGCGCCGCGGATGCGGCGCTCGGCGAACGTCTCGAACTTGATGCCCCGCGCCTCATCGAAGCGGTCGGCCGCATCGATCAGCCCGAGCACACCGTCCTGGACCAGATCGCCAATGTCGATCGAGTGCGGCATGGTGGCGGCGACTCGACGGGCGAGCTGCTCGACGAACGGAAGCGTGGCGACGATACGGGGACTCTGGGCTGCAATCTGCTGCGGGCGCATGGGTGTGACCTCCGGCGCCTAATTGAGCAACGCGGATACCAGAAACGGCCGCGTCGGCGGCGGTCGCGCGTGGAGGCACGGTCGTCGCCAGCAATACACTTCGTTTCAACGAGTTGCACCGATCGCCTGGTTGTCCGCGGCTGCACGGAGAGGCACGTCGTGACGCCCCGCTTCGCCAATTGCTTGACGGTCGCACGGACGGGGGTGACGGTTTGTTGACAGGGGTCGATTACGGATTTCGCGGAAAACGCGACGGAGTTGGCGGGTGGCGGAGGGGTGATCGGTCGTCGCGGCGGACCCGGCGCCCGCTCGGGGACCGGGGGAGCTGGCGTCGCGCGCCCGACGGGGGGCAGGCGGATCGGTGGCGGACGGCTGGCGACGCCCACCCGGGACGTCTCAGGGCCACATCGGGCGACACGGGGTGCCGCGCGGACGGGCAGGGACCGGGCGGCGCGTCAGGTGGCCGACGGTTCGGTGAGACGACGGATCTCGCGAGAGGTCGTCATCGCCTTCAGCGTACTGGCCACGATCTGGGTCGCGCGCGCCCGGCTTGCGTCATCCGGCGCCTGCAGTTCGAGCATTTCCGCGTGCGCGAGGATCACCCCGAGCTGGTTGTTCAGCGAATGGAACAACAGCCGGTAGTCCTGGTGATCCTGCGGGTCCCGCGCGATGGCGGGCAGGTTCTGCGAATCGCTCACGCGTGCGTGCCGGCAATCGGCTGCGGCGTCGGCGTCGCGAACCCCTCAGGCTTCCGGTCGTCCGGGTTGCGCCAGAGCGTGTCCGCGAAGATGCGGATCGAACCGCCCGCGGTGCGGACGTATTCGACCTTGCCGGCCGCAATCCAGTTATAGATGGTGCGACGGCTCACACCCACAGCCTCGCACGCCTTCATGATTGAGAGAGTCTGTCGATCCATATACGACCCTCTTATCGGCCGGCCTCTCGGCGACCTTAGGCCGCTAATTTGACCGATTGGCGGCGGGCCGTCAAGATATTGGCGGATTGGCTGCCCTGACGAACCTCCTGCTGGTCGACGATGAACCGGCGCTGCGCACGCTGATGGCCGAGCGCCTCGCGACCCGCGGGTTCGAGGTGGTCACCTGCGAAAGCGGCGAACGGGCCATCGAACTGCTCGATCAGTTCGCGTTCGACATCGTCGTCACCGACCTCCGCCTCCCCGGTGTCGATGGCGGGCAGGTGATCGACGCGGCGCGCGAGCGCTACCCCGGGATCGTCACGATCGTCATTACCGGCTTCGGCACGGTGAAGGACGCGGTCGACGCGATCAAGCGCGGCGCGTCCGACTTCATCGCCAAGCCGTTCCAGTTCGACGAGCTGATGCACGTGCTCCACAAGGCGATGGAGCAGCGGCGGCTCTCGTCCGAAAACGCCTACCTGCGCGCGCAGCTCGAAGAGCGCTACCAGATGGGCGGCATCCTCGGGCGCAGCCGGGCGATGCAGTCGCTCTTCCAGAAGATCGAGACCGTCGCCCGCTCCAACGCCACGATCCTCGTCACCGGTGAGACGGGCACGGGCAAGGAGGTGATCGCGCGGGCGATCCACCACAACAGCCCGCGGCGCGCGCACCGCTTCGTCGCGTTCAACAGCAGCGCGGTCCCCGAGACGATGCTCGAGGCCGAGCTGTTCGGCCACGAGCGCGGCGCGTTCACCGGCGCGCACGCCCAGCGGCAGGGGCGGTTCGAGACGGCACACCGCGGCACGCTCTTCCTCGACGAGGTGGGCACGATGAGCCCCGCGCTCCAGAGCCGGCTGCTGCGCGTGCTGCAGGAGCACGAGTTCGAGCGGCTCGGCGGCAACCAGACGATCAAGGTCGACGTGCGCGTCATCGCCGCCACCAACGCCGACCTGCGCGACATGGTGGCCGAGGGGACCTTCCGGCAGGACCTCTACTTCAGGCTCAACGTCATCCAGATCGAGCTGCCGCCGCTGCGCGACCGGCGCGAGGACGTGCCGCTGCTGGCGCGGCATTTCCTCGAGAAGTTCGGGCCAGGCCGGCAATTGCAGACCTCGCAGGCGGCGATGCGCGCGATGATGGCGTACCATTGGCCTGGCAACGTGCGGCAGCTCGAGAACGCCATCGAGCGCGGCGTGGCCCTGAGCGGTGACCGGAAGGAGATCGAGCTCGAGGATCTTCCGCCCGAGATCCAGACGACCGCTCCGGAACCGACGGTCGTTCCCGTCGACTTCCCCGACGACGGAATCGACATGCCGGCCTACCTGGCATCGATCGAGCGGGACCTGATCGACCGCGCGCTGCAACGCACCAACAACAATCGGAACAAGGCCGCGGACTTGCTGCGCATCAAGCGGACGACGCTTGTTGAGAAGCTCAAGCGGATGGGAGTGGATCGCTGATGCCGCCGCGCTACGCATACTGGACGATTCTGGCGGGAGGGTTGCCGACCGCCTTTCGCGCGACGGAGCGTGAGGAACTGCTGCCCACCTTCCACCGCCTGAAGGAAAAGCATCCCGACGCGGAGCTGAAGTACTTCTCGCGCGGACGGGTCTGGGAGTCGCGCGACGCCGCGATGGAAGGGCTCGACCAGGCCCGTCCCGGTGGGCGCGGACGGGACTGGCGGCCGGGCGGCACGCACCAGGATCCCCGTCAGCAGTTCATCAACGCGAAGAAGGCGAAGAACCAGGCGCACCGGCAGGAACGGTTCGAGCGCAAGCAGCGCCGGGAGACGCCCCGACAGTCGGGCGACGCGCCGCTCGAGCAGCCGCACGGGGATCCGTTGCGCGACCAGGTCGCGCCGCCGTCAGGACAGCG
>CANIAI010000150.1 GCA_947465275.1 Acidobacteriota bacterium
GGCGCTGCCGCCGTCCGCCCGGAAGAGCGCATCTTCCCACTGCTTGTTCAGCAGCGTGCGCCAGGCCCAGTCGAAGTGCACCGGGAACCCGAGCGCGAACGTCTCGAGGCCGACGCCGTACGACGCGCGCGCGTCGACGAGGCGCAGCCCCGAGATGGTCTCGGCCGGGCCGCGCGTCTCGGTGATGAACCCGGTGAACGGATCCTGCGCCCGTGAGATGACCGGCGAGTACCGCACGGGCTTGTTCGAGAACCAGGTGTAGTCGCCGGCCGCCCCGGGCTGCCCCTCGAAGCTGCCGCCGCCCATGTTCGCGAAGAACACGCCGCGGATGCCGCCGAGCACGCCCAGCGGCGTGAGCATCGCCTCGATGAGCGGGAAGCGCAGTTCCGCGTTCAGGTAGGCCGAGCGCGACCCGAGGAACGACAGGTAGTCGTACCCGCGCAACTCCGAGTTGCCGCCGAAATACATGAACGTCGGCGAGTCGCCCCAGCTGCGGAAGCCGCGCGCGCGGAGCGCGAGCAGCCCCGTGGTGCCGATCCGCTGGTAGAGACGAGCGTCGATGTCGGCGGTCTGGCGCGAGAGCGAGTTCGCGATCTTCGGCGCGATCTCGTACGACGCCCGCACGGTGTTGCCGGTGAGCGGGCCGAACTCGCGGAACACGGTCGTCTCCTGCACGTAGGAGGCGCTCAGCGGGACGAACGTGCCGCTCTGGAAGAGCGACCGGCCGAACGTCGCCTGCTGGTAGTTGCTCGAGACGTCCTGCAGCGTCGGGTCGTTGAACTCCTCCCGGTACTGCATCACGCCGCCCGAGAGCTCGATCCGCCGGTAGCGGTTGAACGGCCAGATGCCGAACGCGGTGCCGCCCCGGATGGTCCGGGTGGCGACGGCGAGGTCGCGGTCGATGAACCCGAGCTGCGAGGCGTAGAAGACGTTGGTCAGGTTCCCGTAGAAGAACGACGTCTGCGAGAAGCCCTGCAGCGCGTAGTTGAACCGGCGCGAGACGTTCTGGTAGGCGAACGCCAGCGTGCGGTACTGCGAGACCGATGCGGCGTACAGGTTGAACTGCTTGTCGCCCAGCACATCGCTGAACGTCACCGCCGAGCCGCCGAAGAAGTCACCGCCGCTCGTCACGCCGACGTTCACCGGCGGACGGCCGTCGAGGAACATCTTGTCGAAGGCGCCCTTCTTCTTCCTGTTCTCGGGCACCAGGGTGTGCGAGAGCGGAGCCTGGAAGTCGATGATCGGCCCGGCGGCGCCGAAGTCGGCGCTCGCCGCCGTGGCGTACGGGTCCTTGCGCTCGAGGGTGTGCAGCTCGTATTCGCCCTTGTAGTAGCTGATGAAGGCGACCTTCGGCTGCGCGCTGCCGTCACGCAGGATGACGGGCGACACGTTGCCGCCGACCGCGTCGGTGAACTGCCGGAGTTCCCCGTTGCGCAGGTTCAGCGTCCAGATGTTGTAGATGCGGCCGTTGCGCGCCACGTCGGCCTCGGCCGGCTGCGACGGGTCGGTGGCGGTGGACGAGAAGACCAGCGTGTCGGCGTCGAGATACTGCGCGGCGCTGTCATCGTGCGTGCCGAACGTGATCTGCGTCTTGGCCCCGGTGCCCACATCGAGGCGGAAGAGCTTCTCGTTGCCGCTCACGCGCGCCACGTAGACGAGCGTCCTGCCGTCGGGCGACCAGGTCGGCCCCGAGTCACCGAAGGTGTCCTTCGTGACGTTGGTCACCTCGCCGCTGTCGAGATCGAGCACGAAGATGTCGCCCACGCCGCCCTGCAGGGCCGCGAACGCAATCTTCTTCCCGTCGGGCGAGAAGTCGGGCGACTCGGGATCATCGACGGTGCGCATCGGGAAGCGCTGCTCGATCTTCCGCGTCAGCACGTTCTGCACGACGAGCGTGCGCGACTTCTCGGCGCGCACGAAGTAGGCGACGCGGTCACCGCTCGGCGCCCACGAGATCCAGGGCACGGTGTTGAACCGCATGCCGGGCTGGACGATGAACTCGAAGCCCATGCCCTGGTCGAACCCGCCGGTCAGGTTGCGGACGACCGAGCCGTCCTTCGACGAGACGAGCACCAGGTCGAGCTCGCGCTCCTTGCGGTTGCCCGTGGCGACGGCGATCAGGTCGCCCGACGGCGACGGCTCGATCGAGACCGCCGCGTTGAACTTGGAGCGCTCGGGGTCTGGCGCGAGGTTGCGGCCGTAGTCGGCCGGCCGCTCCTTGTCGCGGAACGGCTTGAAGCGATCCTTCAGGTACTTCTCGAACTGCTGGTCGAACTCCTCGGGCTTCAGCTTGAACGCCTCTTCGTAGGCGTCCTCACCGCCGCCGATCACCGACTTGCGCAGCGCGAACAGGTACTGCCGGATGCCTTCCTTGCCCCACTTCGATTCGATGAACTCGAACACCGCGTGGCCCAGGTTGTAGACCATCCGCAGGTTGGTGAAGCCGCCGTACTCGTCCATGCGGCTCATCTTCGGGACGATGTCGGTGACGGCCGCGTCGCGGATCGTCATCAGGTCGAGCGGCTGCCAGATCCCCGTCATGTAGTCGGAGAGCCCCTCATTGACCCAGAGCGGGACGCTGCGGCGGATGAGCGAGGTCGGGATGATGTCGAACTCGAACTGGTGGGTGAGCTCGTGGACGATCAGCCGGTAGAGCAGGTCGTGCGGCGAGTCGATCGGCAGCACGATGCGCTGGCGCACCGGCTCGGCGAAGGCGCCGACGCCTTCCTGCGCGGCGCCCGGCACGACGTTCTGTTCCTGGAACTCGCTGCTGGTCTTGAAGACGATCAGCGGCACCTTGAAGGCGAGGTCGTACTTCAGGTCGGAGCTGATGTGCTGGTAGGCGCTCTCGGCGTAGCCGGCGATCCGCTCGAGGTGCGGCTCGATTTCGGGGTAGTAGTAGATCTCGAAGTGTTCGGTCGTGTAGATCTGCCAGCGGAAGTGGTCGTACCGCACCTGGTTCTTGCCGAAGTAGGGTACGAAGGGAGTCTGCGCGCCTGCCATGGCGGGCGCCGCGACGACCGCGGCCGCCACGAGGGCCAGGGCCAGAAGCAGCCGGCGGCCCGGGCCTGGCAGGGTCTGATGGGTCATCTTGTTCTCCTCGCTGGGGCCCGGGGGAGAGAGGGCCGAAACCTGCGCGATTCTACTGCGTCGTTTTGACGCGCGTAAACCGCGATTCGGGTCCGGCCGAGCAAAAGGCATACCTCGACGACCAGGCGCGACGTGCGTCGGCACGCGCCGCCCTCGTTCCGGTGTGTCCCAAGGTGGACCGTCTCATATACTGGACGAACCTCCACCCGCCGCGCGGCGCGTCGTGCCGCGAACCGGGTCAGGAATAAACCGGCCCCTCGGAGGGTTCTTCCTCCCGGGGCGTGATGGCTTGATGTTCAGACGCCGCCCCGAGCCCGGGCCTTCGTCCGGGGAGCAGTTCGCGAACGAGGTGCTCACGCACCTCGAGCCGATGTACGGCACGGCGCTGCGGCTGACGCGCAACCGTGCCGACGCCGAAGATCTGGTGCAGGACACGGTGGTCAAGGCGCTGCGGTTCGCGGCCCGCTTCGAGGCGGGTACGAACCTCCGGGCGTGGCTGTATACGATCCTGCACAACACGTGGCGCAATCGGCGGCGCGACGCGTCGCGCGAGCCGGTCGACGTCGACAGCGCGCGGGTCGAGGCGCAGGCCGACACGGACGGGTCGTGGCAGGCCGGCGCGGTCGCGGTGGACACGCCCGAGCAGATTCTCCTTCGCGGTACGATGGACGCTGACCTGCAGGCGGCGCTGGACGCGCTGCCCGAGGTGTTCCGCGAAGCCGTGTGGCTGAGGGACGTCGAGGAGTTCTCGTATGCGGAAATCGCGCAGATGCTCGATATCGCCCCCGGTACGGTGATGTCACGCATCTCACGCGGACGACGGCAGCTGCTCGAGCGGCTGACGATGAACCTTCCGGAGGCGAGCACCGGTCCAACCGGTGTGCGGGCGAGGCGATGACAGAGTGTGAGCGAACGACCAGCCGGCTGCCCGGCTACCTGGACGGGGCATTGCCCGCGGACGAGCAGGACGCGACGGCGCGCCACCTCGGCGCGTGTCCTCCCTGTCGACGCGAGGCCGACGCGCAGCGCGCCGCCGCCGAGCTCGTGCGGCTATCCTCGCCCACGCTGCGGCAGGTGCTGATGCCGCCCGGTCTCGAGACCCGCTGTCGCGCGGCCGCGCGTGAGGCGCTGACACCGCGACCGCGCCGTTCATGGCTGGCGCGCCTGGCCCCCGCCGCCCTGGCGGTGGTGATGATTGCCGTGACCGGCGGTGTGCTGTTCGCCGTCGCGACCGAACGCTCCGATACCCTCCTCGCCGCGCAGCTCGCGGCAGACCACGAGAAATGCTTCCGCTTCTTCGCGCCAGCCGAAGGCACCACGGTGGAGCCGCGCGCGGTCGAGGCGACGTTGCGCCAGCGGTTCGGCTGGAACGGACACGTACCCGGCTCCTCGGACGCCGACGGGCTGCGCCTCGGGGGCGCGCGCCGCTGCGTCTACGCGGACGGCAGCATTCCCCACGTGATGTACCGGGCGCACGGACAGAACCTGTCGCTGTTCATCCTCAGCGGCGTACGCCGGCATGAGGCCGACCTGACGGTGTTCGGCCATCGGTCACGCATCTGGACGGAGGGCGACACGACGTTCGTGCTGGTCTCCTCGAGCGCCGGCGGCGACATGCTGGACGTCGCGACCCACGTACGGCAGGATGCGCATTAGCTGATCACCCCTGACATGGACAATCACGAGCCGCACCCCGAACCGCCTGCCGCCGACGCCGTCACCCCCGGCCCCACCGACCCGATGGAGGCCGACGGCGGACGCCGGCCGATGACCCGCACCGCCGCGTTCGTGGCGATGGGGATCGTCGCCACGGCGATCCTGCTGCTGGTCATGTTGACGCCGGGCCGCGACACCCGGCCCGAGGCGACCGACGCCGGCGCGGTGATGCCCGAGGGGGCGCCCGCGGGAGCCATCGGCCCCGGGTCGATGCCGGCCGATGCGCCGGTGCCCGGCGAGACGGCGGGCGATGCGCATGCCGGCGAGGCCGCCGACAACGGCGCCGCGGGCAAGGCGGCGCGGCTCGACTTCACGCTGAAGGACATGAACGGCGTCGACGTGAAGCTCGCCTCGTTCAAGGGCAAGATCATCCTGCTGAACTTCTGGGCCACCTGGTGCGGTCCGTGCCGCGCCGAGATCCCCGACCTGGTCGCGCTGCAGAACGACTACGGCAAGGACCTGGTGGTGCTCGGGCTGTCGGTCGACGATCCGATCGAGAAGCTCAAGCCCTACGCGACGCAGTTCAAGATCAACTACCCGGTGCTGGTGGGAGACGGGCGTGAAGACGTCCAGGACGCGTTCGGGCCGCTGCTCGGCATTCCGGTCTCCGTCATCATCGGCCGTGATGGCGTCATCGCGCGCAAGCACATCGGCATCGGCAGTCGCGAGCAGTTCGAACAGGAGATCAAGGCGCTGCTGTAGTATGATCCGTTCATGTTGAAGGGTTTCACGCACGCTCGGCTCGCCTGTGGCTGCCGGCTCGCGTTCCGCGACGGCGTGGAGGGGAGCCCGGTGACGGTGGTGGTCGATCAGAAGGGCGTCTCGTGCACCATGCCGCTGCACGTGCGCGACCTGCCGGTGTATGACTTCCGTGAGGCGCTGCGTCCGCCGACGCGCTCGCTGCCCCTCGAGGAAGAAAGCTTCGAAGAAGAAGGCTGATTCGACGACCCGGGCCACGCCCGCGTCGTGACGACATCCTGAAGGCGCTCCGTCACCGGAGCGCCTTTTGTCGTTTCAGGGGCTACTCCGCGGCGGGGAAGTCGAAGCGGAGTTCCGCCACGAGCGGCAGGTGATCCGACGCGATGAGCGACAGCCGCGTGCGCGGCAGTTCGACCCGTTCCACCTCGACGTTCCCGTCGAAGTAGATATGGTCGAGGTGCAGCACCGGGAAGACGCCCGGGTAGGTGCGCCGGCGCCGCAGGTGCGTGCGGAGGTCGATGCTCTGCAGCCGCTCGCTGAGCATCATGGTCGCGAGCCCGCGCATCCATTCATTGAAGTCGCCGAGCACGATCTTCGGCTGGCCGATGCGCTTGTCGGTGAGGATGGTCGACAGTCGCCCCGCCTGGTAGCGCCGCTCCAGCAGCGCCGTGCCGAGGTGCACGTTGTAGAGATGCAGCGTGTCGTCCCCCACCGCGATGTCGACGCGCTGGCAGCAGCGCGGCTCGCAGGTCTTCCACGACAGGTCGTATTGCGAGTGGTGCCGA
>CANIAI010000151.1 GCA_947465275.1 Acidobacteriota bacterium
GGTAACCGGCAGCATCTCCGACGCAGCGTTCAGCTTCATCGTGCACGAGCCGAGCGCAATCATCGAGGTGTCGAGGCCGATGTCCTTCCGTTCGAGCCCGCGGATGTAGCGCATCATCTCCATCTCAGAGTGATGCGTATTGAACACTGGGTGCGTGAGGAACGGCGTGGTCCGCGCCAGTGCGGCCGGGTAGCTTGCGTCGAGCGAGAGCGAGCCGCCAACGACACGCTTCCCCACCGCCACCTGGAACGCCTCGACAATCCGCGCGACGTCGTCGGTATCGGTTGCTTCGTCGAGCGCGATGTTGACGCTGCCGTCGGCGCGGTACCGCAGGTTGATGCCGCCAGATTCAGCGGCTAACCGTACGGCGGTTGCATCGGCACCGACGATGCGGATGGTGTCGAAGAAGTGCGGGTTCGCCTGGGTCAGGCCGAGCGCGGCGAGTTGCTGCGCCAGCAATGTCGCCAGCGAGTGCACCCGTTCCGCGATGGCCGTGAGCCCCTTCGGACCGTGATACGCGGCGTAGAGGCCGGCGATGTTCGCCAGCAGCGCCTGCGCCGTGCAGATGTTCGACGTCGCCTTCTCCCGGCGGATATGCTGCTCGCGCGTGGCGAGCGCCATCCGGTAGGCGCGCCGCCCGTGGGCATCGACCGAGACGCCGATGATGCGACCCGGGGCGCTTCGGACGAACTCCTGCCGGGTCGCGAAGAAGGCGGCGTGCGGGCCGCCGTAGCCGAGCGGTACGCCGAAGCGCTGCGAGTTGCCGAAGACAACGTCCGCGCCCATCTCTCCCGGCGGCGTGACGAGGGTGAGTGCCAGCAGGTCGGTCCCGACCGCCACCCGCACTCCCGCCTCGCGAGCGGCCGCGATGAGCGGACGCAGGTCGTCCAGCGTGCCCGACTCGTCCGGGTACTGCAGCAGCACGCCGAAGACATCGTCGTCGAGCGTCATCGCGCTCGAGGGACGCACGCGCACCTCGATGCCCAGCGGCTCGGCCCGCAGCTGCAGGACGGCGAGCGTCTGCGGCAGCACGCGATCGCTGACGAGGCAGCAGTCGCGCTCGACACCCGTGGACCTGGCCGACCGGACGCGGTGCATCAGCGTCATCGCCTCGGCGGCGGCGGTTGCCTCGTCGAGCAGTGAGGCGTTCGCGACGTCCATGCCCGTCAGGTCGGCGACCATGGTCTGGAAATTCAGGAGCGACTCGAGTCGCCCCTGGGCGATCTCGGCCTGGTACGGCGTGTACGGCGTGTACCAGCCCGGGTTCTCCATGACCATGCGCAGGATCACGCTGGGTGTCACGGTGTCGTGGTAGCCGAGGCCGATGTACGACCGGAACACCTGATTGCGTCGTGCGAGGCCCGACAACCGGCGCAGGTACGCGTGTTCGTCCTCGGGAGGCGGCAGCGGCAGCGGATCGCGCAGGCGGATGGCCGCCGGGACCGCCTGGTCGATCAGCGCGTCGAGTGAGTCGACGCCAATCCGGGCCAGCATCGCATCGCGCTCGGTGGGCGACGGGCCGATGTGCCGGCGGGCAAATCCGCCCGGCTGCTCGGGGAGACTCATCCGATGAGACCCTCGTACTGCGTCGCGTCGAGCAGCGCGTCGGTGGTGGTCGCTCCGCTGACGCGGATGCGGATCATCCACGAGTCGTGCGGGGACGTGTTCACCCACTCAGGATGCGCCTTGAGGGACTCGTTCACCTCGATTACTTCGCCGCTCACCGGGGCGAAGAGGTCAGAGACGGCCTTGACCGACTCGATGGACCCGAAGGTCTCCCCCGCCGTGATGGTGCGACCGACGTCGGGGAGGTCGAGATATACCACGTCGCCGAGCTGTCGCTGGGCGAAGTCGGTGATCCCGATGTCGGCGGTGTCGCCGGTCACGCGAATCCACTCGTGGTCCTTCGTGTACTGCAGGTCAGTGGGGTATGCCATAGGTCCTCGGAGTCAGCGTTTCGAACGCGAATAGAACGGCAGCGGAACGACCACGGCCCCGGCCTGACGGCCGCGAACATCGATCGTCAGCACGGACCCCGGTGCGCTGTGCGTCACCGGGACGTACGCCATGCCAATGGCCTTCTTCAGGAACGGGGTCTGGGTGCCGCTGGTCACGACGCCGGCGACCGCCCCGTCGACAAGGACCGGATACCCGTGACGCGCGATCGCCCTGTCACGCATCTCGAATCCGACGAGCTTCCGGGTTACCCCTGCCTCGCGCTGCGCCAGCAGGTGCTCGCGCCCGATGAAATCGGGTTTGTCCCAGCCAATGACCCAGCCAAGGTCCGCCTCGAGCGGGCTGGTCGTCTCGTCGATGTCGTTCCCGTACAGCCGCATGGCGGCCTCGAGGCGCAGCGTGTCACGGGCGCCGAGCCCGCAGGGGATGACCCCGGCGGCCGCACCCGCTTCAAGGATGCCGTGCCAGACCCGCTCCGCCATGGCCGGCGGCACGAAGATTTCGTACCCGTTTTCGCCCGTGTATCCCGTGCGCGAGATGATCACGCGTGCGCCGGCGACCTCGCCGTGCGCGAACCAGTAGTAGCGGATGCCACCCAGGTCGACGCCCGTGAGCGGCTGCAGCACCTCTCGCGCCACGGGCCCCTGCAGCGCGATGAGCGCGTATCGGCTGCTGGAGTCGACGCAGGCGACGTCCCCCACCTCCTTGAGCTGCTCGCTGACCCACACGAAGTCACGTGCCGCGTTCGACGCGTTGACGACGAGCATGAAGTGGCTCGTCGCGATGCGATAGACGAGCATGTCGTCAATGAAGGTGCCTTCGGGCGTCAGCAGCCCGGCGTAGTGCGCCTGGCCGATGGCGAGCCGACTCGCGTCGTTGCTCGAGATGCGCTGAACGGCCCGGAGGGCGTCCTTGCCGGCAATCTCGATCTCGCCCATGTGACTGACGTCAAACAGCCCGCCCCGCGTGCGGACGGCGAGGTGCTCGGCCGTGATGCCGGAATACTCGACCGGCATGTCCCACCCGGCAAACGGGACCATCCGCGCGCCGGAGTAGAGGTGGACCGCGTGAAGCGGCGTGGTGCGAAGCGAAGGTGTGGTAGACAAACACCTGATTTTATCCCGGGGCGTCGGGCTCGTGCAGGCTCACCTGACAGGGGGCCGATTTGTCCATCAGTCGCCCGGCGGCCGGTCGGGGCCACTGCTCTCCGAACGGACCCAGGCGGGCAGCTGCCCCACCGCCCCGGGCAGGTCGGGATGGCCGTAGCGGAGGTAGGCCTGCAGCGTGTGATAGCTGATGTCGAGCAACTCGCACGCGCGCCGCTTGTTGCCCCCGCAGCGCTCGTACACGAGCCGCGCGTAGCGGCTCCCCCAGGCCCGCATGGAATCGCCGCCGGCCAGCGCGGGGCCGATCACGTGACCATACTGGCCGCTGACGTGCGGCGGGAGGTCGTCGAGGTCGATGGTGCTTCCCCGGGCCAGGGCGACGGCACGCTCCACGACCCGTTCGAGCTCCCGGACGTTCCCGGGCCAGGCGTGCAGGCCCAGGGCGTCGAGGGCTGAGGCGCTGAGCTCGAACGTCCGCGCATAGCGTGCCAGAAAGTGCCGGGCGAGCTCGGGGATGTCGGGCGCCCGATCGCGCAACGGGGGCACCGTGATCTCGACACCGCACAGACGGTAGTACAAATCTGCCCTGAAGAGGCGTTGTTCCACCAGCCCCAGCAGCGGGCGATTCGTGGCGGCGACCACCCGGATGTTGACGCGCCGGGTGCCGTGCCCGCCCACCCGTTCGACGGACAGGTCCTGCATCACGCGAAGGAGCTTGGCCTGCGCGGCCAGCGACAGGTCAGAGATCTCGTCCAGGAACAGCGTGCCGCCGTCGGCTGCCTCGAACTTCCCCCGTCGACCGCGGACTCCGGTCGCGGTGCGCTCCTCGATGCCGAACAGCTCGGCTTCGAGGAGCGTCTCGACGAGGGCTGCGCAGTTCACCGCGACGAACGGACCGCTGCGCCGCCGGCTGCACTCGTGCAGCTGGTGGGCGACCAGTTCCTTGCCTGTGCCGCTCTCGCCTTCGATGAGCACCGTGAAGTCGGTGATCGCGACCCGTTGCACCCGCTCCCGGAGCGCCTGCATCATTGGACTCGAGCCGACGAGCGTCGTGCCTCCGTCCGGCGGCGCCACGACTGAGTCGCGTGTGCGCGCGACTTCAAGGACGAGGGCTCCGAGATCGGCGCAACTCGCAAGGGCCGTCAGCCCGGCGGCGCCAATCGGCCGGTCGGGATCGCACATCACCTCGAGCACCGCCTGCAGCCGAGGGTCGGCATTCGGCACGGCCAGGACCACCGCGTCCGCGGTGCGCGTCGGGGTGACCAGCCTGGCCTGCTGGCGTAGCGGGAATTCGCGCAGTCGCACGCCACGCACCCCGAACAGCCGCTGGACCTCCCCCTCGAAGCGGGCGATGACGTCACGGCCGCCGGTTCGCACTGTGTCGGCGACGGCCCGGAGAACAGACAGCGGGGCTGGTTCCGGGAGAGGGAGCGGTGCGATGGATGGCGGAACATGGGCGCGTTCCTCCATCAAGTTCCTGAATGTCGGCATCAATCCTCCATAGGGGGCCGTGGTGGTCCTTCGCACTGGTTCCAAGCCCAGTACCAGCCGGTGACGCGGACGGCGTGCGACCGCGGGACCTTTCCTGAAGAGCGTGGAATTCGCGTGCAGGGCTATGGGTAGCCGATTCCCGCGGAGGCGCGGCGGCTGTCCAGTCCACCGGGCACTCCCTACCCGCGGCCCGGCGGTGTGCAGGTCACGAACGCGAGTCCGGCCCGGTAGGTGATCCCGTCGGCGCTGATCCGCGCCACCCCACACCACACGACGAGCAGGGATACCCGTGTGGTACCCCCTGGGCCGGTGACGAGAGCGCGCACCTGCGGACCGGGCAGTAGCCGGGCGGGAAACTCGGCGGCCATCCCGCCGGCCCCGATGTCCAGGAGGCGTCCGGGAGGTCCGGTCCAGAGCCGCACGTCCGGGTCTGCCTCGTGTGGCGGCTGCCGCGGCCATCGCCGACGGTCAGGCGGTGGGGTCACGGCCTCTCCTCCCAGGCGCCGGTGAGCGCCTGGCGCTGCAGGACGCGAACCCGTGCGGTCGCGCCAAGTACGCGGACGGCGAACTGTGCCGAGGGGCCGGCCTGCAGGTACACGGTGCCCGATGACGCGGTGCCGACCGGGCTGAAGGAGTACAGGTCGACCGGGACGGGCTCTGCGCCATCAGGGATCGCACCGTCCGCGGCGCCGAGACCGACCCAGGGAAACAGCTCTCCCAGGGGGATGTCCGGCTCGATGGGGGGATCAACCCCCGACGCGATATCCGCCTGGCGAACGCCGTTGCCGTTGCCATCCGCGAAGACCCGCACC
The DNA here is from genome assembly GCA_947465275.1 of Acidobacteriota bacterium. GTDB lineage: Bacteria > Acidobacteriota > Vicinamibacteria > Vicinamibacterales > UBA2999 > JBEBGV01. Next base: position 5,366 of record CANIAI010000151.1, read on the forward strand.
AACGGTCCCGACGGACCCGCGCCAATCTGGAGCGCTACGTTGACGCCGCGCGCGACGGCCTGCACCCGTGCGAGCCGCATGCGTGTCGCCAGCAGGCGGGCAGCGCCGCGGGCATCGGCCCGGCGTCGCGCGCCGGCCGTGACCGGCACGGCAAGCGCGCCGAGGACCGCTGCGAGGAGCAGGACGACGACCGCGTCCACGAGCGTGAACCCGCGTGCCGGGCGCCGTCGTCCGGACCGCAGGCCCCCGCCGGGCCCACGGTCCGGACCGCACGCTACGGCGTCACGCGCTCGGCACGAGCCGGGCTGACCGTGAGCAGCGGGCGCAGCTTGAGGAAGCTCTTCTCGCCGATGCCCTGGACGTTCATCAGGTCTTCGACCTTGCGGAACGAGCCGTTCTTCTGGCGGTACTCGAGAATCCGTTCGGCCGTCCGCGCGCCGATGCCGGGGAGTGCCTCCAGCTGCTCCCGTGTCGCGGCGTTCAGGTTCAGCGGAGTGCTGGCGCTGGCGGTGGCCTTCGAGGCGGCTCGCGGCGCCTCCTGGGCGCTTGCGCCGGCGGCGCACGCGAGTACCAGCGCGATGACTGCAAGGGTCCGTGTCATGACGTCCTCCGTGGTGGGTCGTGCTCATGGATGTGGGTGCCCCGGCAGGCCCACGGTTGCGAGGTCGGGGGGCCAGTCACCACGAGCCCGCCGGGACACCCCACAGGGAGCAAGCGGACGGCCCTTCGAGCGTGACCACTCACGTCGCCGCAACGGCAGGCGGATTCAGGACTTCCGATGCCGCGCTCCCCATGGAGGCGGGCTGGTGGGATGCGAGGTGTCACCCGTGGTTGACGCGCGCGGGGCGACAGACCGGCCGCTCGGCAACCAAGCTGCAGGAATAGGCCCATGCGGGA
>CANIAI010000152.1 GCA_947465275.1 Acidobacteriota bacterium
CATGTCGGTCGATACCTTCATCTCGCGCCCGATCCTCGCCACCGTCTGCTCCCTCGTCATCGTGCTCGCGGGGGCACTCGCCATCCCGAACATGCCGGTGGCGCAGTATCCGGACGTGGCCCCGCCCACGGTCTCGGTCACCGCCGTCTACACGGGGGCGAACGCCGAGACGGTCGAGACGGCGGTCACCACGCCGCTCGAGCAGGCGATCAACGGCGTCGAGGGGATGCTCTACATGTCCTCGTCGTCGACCAACAGCGGCTTCGCGTCGATCACGGTGACCTTCGACCCGTCGCGCAACGCCGACCTCGCCGCGGTCGACGTGCAGAACCGGGTGAACCAGGCGCTCGGCCGCCTGCCCGCCGAGGTACGGCAGATCGGCGTCACCGTCGCCAAGGCGGCGACCGGATTCGTGCTGGTGGCGGGCGTGTATCCCGAGAAGGGGCAGTACGACACGCTCTTCATGTCGAACTACATCGACGTGTACGTGAAGGACGCGCTCAAGCGGCTGCCGGGCGTGGCCGACGTGATCATCTTCGGCGAGCGCAAGTACTCGATGCGCCTCTGGCTCGACCCGGCCCGCCTCGCCGCCCGCGGCATCACCGCCGGCGACGTCGTCGCCGCGCTGCGCGAGCAGAACGTGAACGTCGCGGCCGGCAGCGTGGGCGATGCGCCGGCGCGCGCGGGACAGACCTACCAGATCAGCGTGCGCGCGGCCGGACGCCTCCGCGAGCGCGGTGAGTTCGAGAACATCATCGTCAAGGCCGGCGCCGACGGCGCGCTCGTCCGCCTGCGTGACATCGGCACCGCCGAACTGGGCGCCGAGGCGTACTCGTCGGTGCTGCGCTTCCAGGGGATCGACGCGGTCGGCTTCGCGATCACCCCGCTCCCGAGCGCCAACGCGCTCGATGTGCGCGCGGCCGTCGGCGCCGAGCTCGACCGGCTCTCGCGCACCTTCCCGCCGGGACTCAAGGTCAACATCGCGTACGACACGACCACGGTCGTCCGCGAGTCGATCGTCGAGGTGCTCTGGACGCTGGCCGAGGCGGTCGGCCTGGTCGTCCTCGTGATGTTCTTCTTCCTCCAGAGCTGGCGGGCCACGCTCATCCCGGCGCTCACGATGCCGGTGTCGCTCGTCGGCGCGTTCGCCTTCGTCCACCTGCTCGGCTTCTCGATCAACACGCTGACGCTCTTCGCGATCGTGCTCGCGACGGGCATCGTCGTCGACGACGCGATCGTCGTCATCGAGAACATCGAGCGCCACATCCAGGACTACAAGAAGAGTCCGGCCGTCGCAGCGGTCGACGCGATGCGCGAGGTGTTCGGCGCGGTCATCGCGACGGCGCTCGTGCTGATCGCCGTGTTCGTGCCGGTCGCCTTCTTCCCGGGGACGACGGGCCGCCTCTATCAGCAGTTCGCCCTCACGATCGCGTTCGCGGTCGCCATCTCGGCCTTCAACGCGGTCACGCTCACCCCGGCGCTCTCGGCGCTGCTGCTGCGCCATACCGCACTCGGGAAGGGCATCTTCAAGCCGGTCGAGTGGCTGATTGCCAGCGGCACCGCGCTGTACGTGCGCATCGTCGGCCGTCTGATGCGGCTCCGCTGGGCGATGGTCGTCCTCTTCCTGGGGCTGATCGGCGCCACCTACGCCGTCTACCTGCGGGTGCCGCAGGCGTTCGTCCCCGAGGAGGACGCCGGCTACTTCATCTCGATCGTGCAGGCGCCGCCCGGCGCGTCGCTCGAGTACACGACGAACGTCATCAAGGAAGCCGAGCGCGTGATGAGGGCCACCGAGGAAGTGGCCACCGTGTTCTCGATAGCCGGCTTCAGCTTCACCGGCAGCGCACCCAACCAGGGGCTGATGTTCACGCTCCTCAAGCCGTTCGACGAACGGCAGGGGGCCGAGCATCGCCTCGGTGGGGTCCTGAACAGGCTGCGCGGGCAGCTGTTCGGCATCCAGTCGGGGCTGGTCATTCCGTTCGCGCCGCCGTCCATCCAGGGGCTCGGCAACTTCGGCGGCTTCTCGATGCAGGTGCTGGATCAGGGCGGCGGCACGAACATCCAGGCGCTCGGCGGCGCCATGGGTGCCGTGATCGGGGCCTCGCAGCAGTCGACGCAGGTGGCGGGGCTCTTCAGCTCGTTCACCGCGAACGACCCGCAGCTGGCCGTCGACATCGATCGTGACCGGGCGCAGAGCCTGGGCCTGCCGATCAGCGAGATCACCAGCGCGCTGCAGATCTACCTGGGCTCGGCGTACGTGAACGACTTCGACTTCAACAACCGGGCGTATCGGGTCTACGTGCAGGCCGACAAGGCCTATCGGTCGGACCCGTCGTCGCTCGGCCAGTACTACGCCCGCACGGTCAACGGGCGGATGGTGCCGCTCGCGAGCGTCGTGCGCGTGCGCGAGACGACGGCGCCGCAGGTGATCAACCACTTCAACCTCTTCCGATCGGCCGAGATCAGCGGCGCGGCACAGCCGGGCGTCAGCTCGGGGCAGGCGCTGCAGGAGATGGAACGGCTGGCGACGACCGCGCTGCCGCAGGGGTTCGGCTACGCCTGGTCGGGCATCTCGCTCGAGGAGATCAAGGCCGGCAGCCAGTCGATGGCGATCTTCGGCATCGGCCTGCTCCTGGTCTATCTCACGCTGGCCGCGCAGTACGAGTCGCTCGTGCTGCCGTTCATCGTGCTGCTCGGCGTGCCGCTGGCCGTGCTCGGGGCGCTCTCGGCCCAGTGGATGCGCGGGCTGCAGAACGACCTCTACTGCCAGATCGGGCTCGTGATGCTCATCGGCCTCGCCGCGAAGAACGCGATCCTGATCGTCGAGTTCGCGGAGCAGCTGCGCCAGAAGGGCGCCACGGTGGTCGAGGCGGCCATCGAGGCGGCCCGTATCCGGCTGCGGCCGATCCTGATGACGTCGCTCGCCTTCATCCTGGGCGTGATGCCGCTCGCGTTCGCCACGGGTGCCGGGGCGGAAGGGCGCAACTCGGTCGGCACCGCGGTCGCCGGCGGCATGCTCTTCGCCACGTTCCTGAACGTCCTCTTCATCCCCATTCTCTATGTCGTCGTGCAGTCGATGCGTCCGACCACGCGGCGGGCGGACACCCATGCGTAGTCGGTACCTGGTTCTGGTCGTCGGCCTGTTCACCCTCCTCGGCCGGGTGCCCGTGGGCGCCCAGACCGCGCCGTCCGCCCCGGCCCTCGAGTCGATTGGCTTCGACGAGGCGATCCGGCGTGCGACATCGGCGAACCCCGGCATCGCGCAGGCGGCGGCCGGTATCCTGCGCGCCGAGGCGCTGCTGCAGCAGGTGCGCGCGCGCCTTCGGCCGTCGCTCGACGCGACGTTCACCACCGGCGTCATCGACCCGGTGGTGCGGTTCAACGGCGCGAGCATCAACCCGCGGACGCAGACGGCGACCGGTGCGACGCTGGCGATTCCGATCCTGACGTCCGTGCGATGGGCCGAGCGTGCGCAGGCCGGCGACCAGGTGCTGGTTTCGCAGGCCTCGGCCGCCGACGTGCGGCGGCAGATTGCGATGGCGACGGCGCAGGCGTACCTCGCCGTCATCGCCGAGCGCCGCGTGCTGGAACTCGACGAGCGGGCGCGCGAGAACGCGCAGGCGCACTTCACCTACGCGCGGCAGCGCTTCGAGGGCGGCGTCGGCAGCCGGCTGAACATGCTGCGTGCCCAGCAGGAGCTGTCGAGCAGCGAGGCGCTGGTGGAGCAGGCAGGGCTGTCGGTGCGGCGGGCGCAGGAAGCCCTGGGTGTGCTCGTGGCGGCGGACGCCCCCGTGGACGCGGGCGAGGAGCCCCGCTTCGACGTCACCGGGGCGGAGACGGTGAACGATGCGGCCGGCCGGCTCGACGTCCAGTTCCTCGCCGCGCGGCAGTCAGCGGCCCGGCGCGTGCTGGCGGATACGTGGAAGGACCGGCTGCCGTCGCTGTCGGCCCTGTTCACGCCGCAGTACCTGGCGCCCTCGGGGCTGTTCGTCCAGCCGCGGTCCATGCGCGTCGCGGTGACCTTCTCGGTGCCGCTCCTCGACGGGGCGGCGCGCCGGGCGCGTCAGGGCGAGCGCCAGGCGATCGTGACGTCGCTGGCGGCCGAGCGGGCAGGACTCGATCGGCAGGTGTCCTCCGAGGTGCGCACGGCGCGGGACGCCGTGACGAGGACGGAGCGCGCCCGCGATCGTGCCGACGCGGCCGCCGGCCAGGCGGCCGAGGTGGTGACGATCACCGACACGGCGTTCCGCGAGGGAGCCACCACGAACATCGAGGTGATCGACGCCCAGCGGCGCGCCCGCGACGCCGGCACCGCTGCCGCCATCGCGGAAGACGCCGTTCGGCGCGCGCGCCTCGAACTGCTGGTCGCCCTCGGGCGCTTCCCGCAGTAGCGTCAGCGCCAGTCGCGCGGCAGGGTGACGAACGACGGGTTCAGGTCGTCGACCGACGGACAACCGAGGAGCGTGAGCGTGCGCACCAGGTCGTCACGCAGGATCTCGATCGCGCGCGCGACGCCGGCCCCGCCGGCCGCGCCGAGCCCGTAGGCGTACGCCCGTCCGACCAGGACGGCGCGTGCGCCGAGGCACAGCGCCTTCACGATGTCGCCGCCCCGCCGGATGCCCCCATCGACGAGCACCTCCACCTGCCCGCCGACCGCGGCCACCACCTCGGGGAGCACGCGCAGCGTCGGCGCCACCGTGTCGAGCTGCCGGCCGCCGTGGTTCGAGACGATCACCGCCTGCGCGCCGGCATCCACGGCCCTCCGGGCATCGTCGTCCGTGTGCACCCCCTTGATGACGATCGGTCCCTCCCAGAGCTCGCGAATCCAGCGGAGGTCGTCCCAGCAGACGACCGACTGCGCCAGCAGCGGGCCGACGTCCGAATACCCCAGCGGCCCGTCCGGGAGGACGACGTTGGGGAAGCGCATCAGCCCGCCGTCCCTGATCAGATCCAGCAGCCATCGTGGCCGCGCCAGGATCTGTGGCAACGCCGGCAGCTTCGCCACGAGACTCGATCCCACCAGTGCCTTGATGTGGTTGCGGGTGTCGCGCTCCCGTTGCCCGGCGACGGCCGTGTCGATCGTGACGACCAGCGCCGAGAATCCTGCCGCCTTCGCCCGCGCGATGCCGGCGGTGGCGACATCGCGGCCGCCGCAGAGATACACCTGATACCAGCACGGCCCCCGGCTGGCCGTCCTGACGGTTTCGAGCGGCGTCCCCGAGAGGGTCGACAGGATGTACCCGGTTCCGGCCTCGCCCGCGCACCGCGCGGCGACCGCCTCGGCCAGCGGCCAGAGCAGCCGGCTGCTGCCGATCGGGGCGAGCAGGAACGGAAGGGCGAGATCCTGTCCCAGCACCGACACGCCGGTCCGCGCCGGCGGAATCCGCACGGCCGACCGGGGCCGCAGCATGACCGCCTCGAAGGCGGCGGCGTTACCGCGCAGGGTCACTTCGGCGTCGGCCCCGCCGTCCACGTAGTCGAACACCACCCGCGGCAGGCGCCGCCGCGCCATCTGGCGCAGGTCGTCGATGTTGACCACGCGCGCGGGACTCAGGCTGCTCATCCGGCGAGATTGTAGTGGACGATTCGGCGTCGAGGGGCATGAGTGACGCGTCGAGGGGCACGACTGACGCGTCGAAGGGCATGACTGACGCGTGGAAGGGCTCGATCCTCGTGATTCTGGTCAGGTGGCACGCCGATATGGGCTCACTCGACGCGCGATCGGGCTCGACATGCGTGCGGAGGGGCTCGAGCGTCGTGAAAACGGGCTCGACCCACGCGTAACAGGGCATGCGTTGCGCGTCAGCGTGCCAGAACTGGAGCTGTTCGGGCGCGTTGCACAGCGAAAGTTGCCCCGGGAGCCGCAGCGCGTCGCTCGCGATGACATTCCGTGCACGACCCGACGAAGTCGTGCAGCTCGGCGGTCCCGTTGTAATCTGTCCCGGCCCACCGATGATCGCCGAACCCCACACTGCCGACGACACCGTCGCCGTCGGACGCCTCCTGGCGCACCAGCGACGCCAGCTGGGGGTCTCCCTCGAAGACGCCACCCGTCAGCTGCTCCTCTCGAAATCGCAGATCGAGGGGCTCGAACGCGGCGAACCTGGCGCGTTCTACAACCCGCAGTTCTACCGGCAGGCGCTGCGGAAGTACGCCGCGTACCTGCAGGTGGCCCTTCCGGAACTGCCCGCAACCACGGAGGTGGCGGCCCCGGTGCTGGCGCCGGCGCTCCCCGCCGAGCACTTCGAGCCGCCG
>CANIAI010000153.1 GCA_947465275.1 Acidobacteriota bacterium
CGAGGGCGCTCAGCTCGCGCAGTTCGAGTCGTGGATCGCGTCGCAGCAGCGCGTGAACGTGCCGGTCGCGCCCGCCGGCGCGAAGGTCGTCGTGGTGAAGTTCAACGACTACCAGTGCCCGGCCTGCCGCCAGACCTACCTGGAATACAAGGGGATCATCGCGAAGTACACGGCGCAGTACCCCGGACAGGTGCGCTTCGTGACGATGGACTTCCCGCTCGAGACCGAGTGCAACGTCGGCGCGATCCACGCCTCTGCCTGTGAAGCGGCCGCCGCGGTGCGGATGGCGCGGGCGAAGGGGAAGGAGGCCGAGATGGAGGAGTGGCTCTACGGCCACCAGGAATCGCTGACCCCGCAGGGCGTCAAGGACGCCGTGAATCAGATCGCGCAGGTCGGCGACTTCGACGCCCAGTACGCCTCGGTGCTCGAGCAGGTGAAGGCCGACGCCAAGCTGGGGCGTGAGCTCGGGGTGAGCGGCACGCCGGCGTTCTTCGTCAACGGCATCCGCGTGCAGGGCGGGCTGCGTCCTGTCTATTTCGACGCGCTGATCGCGCGGGAACTCACCGCCCCGGCCGCGCCGGCCGCGCCGAAGAAAGCCGATTCGTAAAGCCGCACCGCCCAACGGCCGAAACACAGCTGGGGCGAGTCCATGGACGCCATCAGCACTGAGGGCCTGACCAAGCACTACACCGTCGGATTCTGGCGGCCGCGACCCTACGCGGCCCTGGATGACCTGTCGCTGCGCGTCGGCACGGGCGAGGTCTTCGGCTTCCTCGGGCCGAATGGCGCCGGCAAGACGACCACGCTCAAGCTGCTGATGCGGTTGATCTTCCCGACCTCTGGTCGGGCCGAGATCCTGGGCCGCCCGCCCGGCGACCCCGACGTCGCCCGCCGCATCGGCTACCTGCCCGAACAGCCCTACTTCTACGACTACCTGACCGCCGAGGAACTGCTCGACTACTTCGGAAGCCTCTTCGGCTACGGCGCCGCCGAGCGGCGGCGGCGGACCTCGGCGCTGCTCGACGAGGTGGGCATCGGCGGCGAACGGCGCCTCCAGCTCCGGAAGTTCTCGAAGGGGATGCTGCAGCGGGTCGGCATCGCGCAGGCCCTGCTGAACGACCCCGAGGTGGTCTTTCTCGACGAACCGATGTCGGGGCTCGACCCGCTCGGGCGCCGCGAGATCCGGCAGCTGATCCTGCAGCTGCGCGACCGGGGGTGCACCGTCTTCTTCAGCTCGCACGTGCTCGCCGATGCCGAGGCGCTCTGCAGCCGCGTGGCGATTCTCGCCGGCGGACGCCTGGTCGCGAGCGGCGCCCTCTCCGACATCCATGCCTTCCACGTACACGGCTGGGAACTGGTCGTCAGCGGTGTGGGCGAGCCGGTGCTCGAGCAGGTGCGCGCGCGGGGCCAGGCCCTCCGTGTCACGCGGCTCGCGGACGACCGGTTCGCGCTCGAACTGCCGCTGACCGTGGCGCCCGAGCGCGTGCTCGCCGAACTCGCCACCCACGGCGGACGGCTCGTCTCGATCAACCCGCTGCGCGACACGCTCGAGGACTTCTTCGTCCGCCAGATCGCCGCCGCCCCGAAGGGCGGACGGATGGACCGCGCCTCATGACGTTCCGCGTCATCGGCCGCGTCGCGGTCAACGTCTTCAAGGAGTCGGTGCGCGACAAGGTGCTCTACAACCTCGTCGTGTTCGCGGTGCTCCTGATTGCGGCGTCGTTCCTCATCGGGCAGCTCACGGCCGGGCAGGACGTCAAGATCATCAAGGACCTCGGCCTCGCCGCCATCTCCATCTTCGGCCTGCTGATCGCCGTGTTCATCGGCATCGGCCTCGTCTGGAAGGAAGTGGAGAAGCGCAGCATCTACGTCATCCTGTCGAAGCCGATCCGCCGGCACGAATTCGTCCTCGGGAAGTACGCCGGGCTCGTGCTCACGCTCACGGTGAACGTGGTCGTGATGACGGCCGCGTTCTACGGCGTGCTCGCGGTCATGCACTGGAAGACCGATCCCGCGATTCGCGCCGCCTGGAGCGTGTCGGCGCTCGACCCGCACCTGCTGGTCGCGGTGCTGCTGATCCTCGTCGAGCTGATGCTGGTCACCGGCATCGCGCTGTTCTTCTCGACCTTCTCGAGCCCGTTCCTCTCGGCGGTGCTGACGCTCGGCCTCTGGGTGATCGGCCACTTCAACGCCGACCTCCGCAACTTCGACCAGGTGCTCGCCTCGAAGCCGGCGATCTGGCTCGCCCGCGGCCTGTACTACGTGCTGCCGAACTTCTCGGCGTTCGACGTGAAGGCGCAGGCGGTCTACGGACTCCCGGTGGCTCCCGGCTACGTGGCGTTCACCAGCGCCTACGGGGTGCTCTACCTCGCCTTCGTCCTCGGCGCGGCGGTCACGGTGTTCGCGCGGCGGGACTTCAAGTAATGCATCCCGGGCGCCCCGTCTTGGCGATCGTGGTGCTCCTCGTGCTGCTCGGCGGCGCGGTCGGCCTGCAGGCCGTCCGTGAGCGGCGTCCCGACCTGACACCGCCGCAGGTGTCGCAGTCGTCGCTCCTGTACATCCGCTCGGGCAGCGTCCTGCAGCGCGCCGCGCTGTCGTACGACGGACTCGTCGCCGACCTCTACTGGATTCGCGCGCTGCAGCACTTCGGCCGGACGAAGCTCTCGACCCGGGAAGGGAAGCAGTACGACCGGCTCTATCCGCTGCTCGACCTGACGACCACCCTCGACCCGCGATTCGACATCGCGTATCGCTTCGGCGCGGTCTTCCTCGCCGAGGCGTATCCCGGCGGGGCCGGCCGTCCGGACGATGCGATCGCGCTGCTGCGCAAGGGGCTTGCCCAGCAGCCGGCGAAGTGGCAGTTCGCGCAGGACATCGGCTTCGTCCACTACTGGTGGAAGCACGACTACACCGAGGCGGCCGCCTGGTTCCGGAAGGCGGGGCAGATGCCCGGCGCACCGAACTGGCTCGAGCCGCTCGCCGCCGTGACGCTCGCGCGCGGCGGCAACCGGGCGAGCTCGCGCCGCCTCTGGCAGGAGGTGCTGGCCACCGCGCGCGTCGACGCCGAGTGGCTGCGCCCCCAGGCCGAGTTCCGCCTCGCGCAGCTCGACGCCATGGATCAGATCGCCGCCATCGAGCGCGTCATCGCCGCGTATCGCGCCCGCGTCGGCGACCAGCCGTCGACCTGGGCCGACCTGATCCGCACCGGGTTCCTGCGCGGGGTGCCGCGCGACCCGAGCGGCACGCCCTACGCGATGAATCCCTACTGGGGCACCGTCACGCTGCAGCCCGACTCACCGCTCGCGCCGCTGCCGGTGGAGCAGGCGCCGTGATCGTGTTCGTCCTCTTCTTCCTCGCCCTGGGCCTCGTCGTCGGCAGCTTCCTCAACGTCTGCATCTATCGGCTGCCGCTCGGGCAGTCGGTCGCCTGGCCGGGCTCACGCTGCACGTCCTGCGGGCGGACGCTCTCGTGGTACGAGAACGTCCCGGTGCTCAGCTGGACGCTGCTGCGCGGCCGCTGCCGCACCTGCCACGCGTCGATCTCCTGGATGTACCCGGTGGTGGAACTGGTGACCGGGCTGCTCTACGCCGGCCTGTTCCTCGTCTACGGCTTGACCCCGCTGCTCGCCGTGCGCCTGCTCTTCGCGTCGGCGCTCGTCGTGTTGTTCGCGATCGACGCGATCCACCAGATCCTGCCGAACGTGATCACGCTGCCCGGCATCGTGCTCGGCTTCCTGGCGAGCTTCGTCGTGGAGCCGGGCTGGACCAACTCGCTCATCGGCCTGCTGGTCGGCGGCGTCTTCCCGTTCCTGGTCGCCGAGGGCTACTTCCGCATCCGCGGCCGCGAGGGGATGGGGATGGGTGACTTCAAGATGCTCGCGATGGTTGGCGCCGTCCTCGGGTTCCCGCTCGTCTGGATCACCATCATCCTCTCGTGCCTCCTCGGCATCGTCATCGGCGGCGGCGCGCTGCTGGTGTCGCGGCGCGGGCTCGGCACGCGCATCCCGTTCGGCACCTTCATCGCCGTCGCGGCGCTCGTATGCGTCTGCTGGCAGGAGCCGGCCGTGCGCATCTACGAGCAGGCGGTGCAGGGCTACCTGCGCTGGGCCGGGCTGGCCTGACGTGCAGGCGTTCGCCTTCAACGCCCTGCTCGTGGTCGTGGCGGTCTGCGCCGCCGCGCTCGGCTTCGCCGCGGGACGCCTCCTGGGCCGGGGACGGCAGGCGGCGGCCGCCGAGACGGCCCGGCGCAGCGAGGTGGTGCTCGCCTCGGCGCTCGAGAGCGGACTCGCGACCATGAAGGCGCAGCAGCAGGCGATGCGGGCGCGCGCCGATGCGTCGGAGCGGTTGAACAGCGAGATCGTCCAGAGCCTCTCGGCGGGGCTGCTGGTGGTCGACGCGGCGGGCCGCGTCGAGATCCTGAACCCGGCGGCGCAGCGCATCCTAGGGCTCGCAGCGCCTGGCGGGCCGACCGTGTATACCGACCTGCTCGCGCACGACCGCCCGCTGGCCGCGCTGATCGACCGGTGCCGTGCGGCGCGGGCGCCGATCGCGCGCGAGACGATCGCGCTGCCGCGCGAGCCGCGGCCGCTGCAACTGGGCGTGACCGTGTCGCCGCTGCGGGAAGGCGCCGTCGAGGACGCTGCCGGCCAGGAGGGCGTCATCTGCCTTTTCTCCGACCTGACGGCGATCGTCGAGATGGAAGACCAGCTCCGCCTCAAGGACGCGCTGGCCCGCCTCGGCGAACTCACCGCCGGCCTCGCCCACGAGTTCCGCAACGGGCTCGCGACCATCCACGGGTACGCGCGCCTCATCGACCCGACGGCGGTGCCGCCGACCTATCGTCCGTACGTCGACGAGATTCGGCGCGAGACCGATCAGCTCGGGCGCGTCGTTACCAACTTCCTCGCGTTCGCGCGTCCCGAGCAGCTCTCGTGCACCCTGGTGCCGCTCGAGGCGGTCGTGCGTCAGGCGCGGGCGGAGCTGCTGCCGGAGTTGCCGCCGGGCACCACCGTCGACATCGAGGGGACGTTCGCCACCATCGCCGGCGACGAGACGCTGCTGTCGCGGGTGTTCGACAACCTGCTGCGCAACGCCGCGCAGGCGTGCCAGGAAGCGGGGAGGTCGCCGCGTCTCGTGATCCGTGGCGCCGTCGACGGCGGCAGCTGCCGGGTCGACGTGGACGACAACGGCCCGGGCATTCCGGCCGCCGACCGCGACCGGGTCTTCCGTCCGTTCGTGACCGGCCGGCACGCCGGCACCGGGCTGGGGCTCGCCATCGTCCAGAAGATCGCGCTGGCGCACGACGGGCGGGTCACCGCCGGCCCCTCGCCTCAGGGGGGCGCCCGCCTGTCACTCGTGTTCCCGCTGCCCGCCACCAGTACGCACGCCGGCGCACACGCGCTCGCCAGCTAGCCGCGCGCGGAGCCGCAAGGAGCCCGCCGAGGCCCGCGGCGGGCCAGACCTGCGCCAGTCCGCGCACTCGCGCGCATCCGACCGTTCCGTGATCCGTGTGCCGTTCCTGAACGCGGTACCGAAGGCCGTTTCGCTACGGGTCTGGTCAACTCGTGCCGATTCAGCAGGTTGAGCAGTCTGCCCGGACTGGTATCCCGCTTGCGGTTCCGGGGGACAGGTCAGCCATGCACACCACAGAATCCCCGTCGTCCCTTTCCCCCCTGCGCCGCATGCGCGCGGAGGGCGGGTTCTCGCTGATCGACATCCTCGTGGTCGTCGGCGTCATGGGTATCGTCGCAGCGATCGCGATCCCGTCCACCCAGAGCAGCCTCGCGGCCTACCAGCTGCGGGGTGACGCGCAGCAGGTCTACAACCTCGTGACCCTCGCGAAGATGCGTGCCGCCTCGCGGTTCACGCGTGCCCGGGTCAGGGTTGACGTTGATGCGCGCACCTACCAACTGCAGGTGTGGAACAAGACTACGGGCCGCTGGGACATCGAGGGCACCGCCATCCGGCTCTCGCGTGCCCACCGATTTGGCTTCAACGGGCTCGCGGCGGCGCCGCCGAGCACGCAGAACGCGATTGCCCTCTCGGAGCAGTGCACCGGCGATGACGGCGCGGCGATCGCCGGCACCGCGTGCATCACCTTCAATTCCCGCGGCCTGCCGATCACGATGATTGCGCCGAACACCGGACTGCTGAATCCGAGCAACGCCCTGTACCTGACCGACGCGCAGTCGCTCGTCTACGGGGTCACCGTCACCACCACCCCGCTGATCCGGTTCTGGTGGTCGCGCGCCG
>CANIAI010000154.1 GCA_947465275.1 Acidobacteriota bacterium
AGCCCGTCTGATGGGACCCTTCGACCGCTTCAACGACCGCGCGAAGCGCGTGCTGGCCCTCGCCCAGGATGAAGCCATCCGGTTCAACCACAACTACATCGGGACCGAGCACCTCCTGCTCGGCATCCTGCGCGAGGAGCGTTCGGTCGCCGCCTCCATCCTGATGGAGAAGGGGATGCGCCTGCACACGGTCCGCGAGGACATCGTGCAGCTGCTGAACGAGAAGAGCACGCTCACCCGCGTCAAGGAGACGCCGCTGCTCGCCGAGTTCAGCCGCGACCTCACCGAGGCCGCGATGAAGAACACGCTCGACCCGCTGGTCGGGCGCGAGTACGAGATCGAGCGCGTGCAGCAGGTGCTCTGCCGCCGCACCAAGAACAACGCGGTGCTGATCGGGGAACCGGGCGTCGGCAAGACGGCGATCGTCGAGGGGCTCGCCCAGAAGATCGTCTTCGGCGACGTGCCGCACTTCCTCGCCGACAAGCGGATTCTCGCGCTCGACATCTCCCTGATCGTCGCCGGCACCAAGTACCGCGGCCAGTTCGAGGAGCGGCTCAAGGCGATCATGAAGGAGCTCACCGAGAACCCGAACATCATCGTGTTCATCGACGAGCTGCACACCCTGGTCGGCGCCGGGTCGGCCGAAGGCTCCCTCGACGCGGCGAACATCCTGAAGCCGGCGCTCTCGCGCGGCGAGATCCGCTGCATCGGCGCGACGACGCCTGCCGAGTACCGCAAGTACATCGAGAAGGACCGCTCGCTCGAACGCCGGTTCCAGGCGATCAAGGTCGACCCGCCCGCCGAGAAGGAAACGATCGAGATCCTCATGGGCGTGAAGGACCGCTACGAGCAGTTCCATCACGTCGAGTACACCCGCGAGGCCATCGAGGCGGCCGTGTACCAGTCGAGCCGCTACATCACCGACCGCTTCCTGCCCGACAAGGCGATCGACCTGGTCGACGAGGCCGGCGCGCGCGCCAAGCTGAAGGAAGCCGGGTTCAGCAGCGAGGAGTTCGGCGAGATCAACAAGAACATCCGCGTCGCCGTCGAGCAGATGGAGAACGCGGTCTCGCAGAAGGACTTCGAGAAGGCACAGTTCTATCGCGAGCAGGAAGTGTCGGCCCGCGAGAACCTGCAGTTCATGCGCGAGAAATTCGACGTGAAGTCGAGCACGCGCAAGGTCGTCGTCGGCCGCGCCGAAATCGACGAGGTCGTCTCGAAGTGGACCGGCGTGCCGATCTCGTCCATCAACCAGGACGAGGGCGACAAGCTGCTGCGGATGGAAGCCGACCTGCACAAGCGGGTCGTCAGCCAGGAGTCGGCCATCTCGGCCATCTCGCGCGCCATCCGCCGGTCACGGGCGGGGCTCAAGAACCTGAACCGGCCGGTGGGCAGCTTCATGTTCCTCGGGCCGACCGGCGTCGGCAAGACGGAGCTCGCGCGGGCGCTGGCCAACTTCCTGTTCGGCAGCGACCACGCGCTCATCCGCTTCGACATGTCCGAGTACATGGAGAAGCACTCGGTCAGCAAGCTGATTGGCTCGCCGCCCGGGTACGTGGGCCACGAAGAGGGGGGCCAGCTCACCGAAAAGGTGAAGCGCAACCCCTACTCGGTCGTGCTGCTCGACGAGATCGAGAAGGCGCACCCGGACATCTTCAACATCCTGCTGCAGGTGTTCGAGGATGGCCACCTGACCGACGGGCTCGGCAACCGGGTGAACTTCAAGAACACGATCATCATCATGACGTCGAACATCGGGGCGCGCTTCATCCAGAAGAAGGCGTCGCTGGGGTTCCAGTCCACCGAGACGGGGGCTGTCGACAAGAGCGTCAACGACATGGTGCTCGGCGAGGTGAAGCGGACGTTCAACCCCGAGTTCATCAACCGCATCGACGAGATCATCGTGTTCGAGGCGCTGACCGACGACGACCTGCGGCGCATCACGTCGCTGCTCGTCGACCAGCTGAACGCCAACCTGGCCGACCGCCGCATGCACATCACGGTGACGGCCGAGGTGATCGACTGGATCATCGAGAACACGCTGAAGGATCGCTCCTACGGCGCGCGCCCGCTGCGTCGCGCGATCCAGCGCCACGTCGAGGACCCGTTGTCGGAGGAGCTGATCCGCGGCCACCTGCGCGACGGCGAGATCGAGGTGTACATCGAGGGCGGGCAGCTGTCCTACCGTCCTGCCGGCGAGCTCGTGGCCGGCCGCAAGTTGTCCTGACCCCGCGACCCGCACCCGCGGCCGCCCCCCCTGACCGGGGGGCGGCGGTGGGTCCCCCCTCCGGGTCCGCCGAAAGGCCGCCACGGCCATTGGCGCGTCTAATCCCGAGAAACGTCCTGTAGAATGAACCCTTTAGGGTGACGAGACGCGTGTTGATGACCAGATCGTTCCTTCGCGCCGTGACGCTGTCGCTCGCCGCCATGGCGGGCGCCGCGACTCCGGCGCTCGCGCAGGCGCCTGCCGCGACTCCGGCCACCTCCGGGAATCCGACCACGGTCTGCGGCCTGCCGATTCCGGCGCCCGCCGCGCTGCCGCCGGCCGGGTCCGGCCCGGTGATCTTCCAGCTCGCGCCCTGTTTCCCCAGTCAGGGGAACACGTCGACCATCGAGTCCGAGACGTATCTCTTCTACATCCACCTGCGTCCCAGCCTCCCGTCGCAGGGGCGCTGGGTGCCGTACGACGATGCGGCCGAGCAGCTGATCAAGGAAGACTTCCGCCGGCTCTGGGACACGAACTTCATCGACGACCTCTCCATCGAGACCACTGATTACGTCTTCGCCAACGGCGTGGTCGGCAAGATCGTGGTCTACAACATGGAGGAGCGGGAGCGCATCAAGATCGTCGACTACCAGGGCTCGAAGCAGATCGACCGCACGAAGATCGAGGAGCAGATGCGCGACCGCGGCATCGAGCTGCGCCTCGACTCGTTCGTCGACCAGGGCGCCATCCGCCGGGTCGAGACGGTGCTGCGCGAGATGATGGCGTCGAAGGGCTTCTCGAACGCCATCGTCACCCACACGATGACCCCGGTGGCGGGCGGGCCGAAGCTGGTCAACGTCACGTTCACCGTGGCCGAGGGGCCGAAGATCCGCATCCGTGACATCGAGTTCGTCGGCAACACGGCGCTCGGCGACGGCGTCCTGCAGCGGAAGCTGAAGGAGAACAAGCCGAAGGGGGTGCTGTCGTTCATCACCGGCGGCGGCACCTACAAGGAAGACAAGTTCGAGGAAGACGCCGACAAGGTGCTCGAGTACTACCGCAACCGCGGATATGTCCGGGCGCGCGTCGGCCAGCCCGAACTGAAGGTGCTCGAGGACACCGGGGACGGCAAGACGCGCTGGGTCCAGCTGCGCATTCCGGTGACCGAGGGGCCGCGCTACAAGCTCGGCGAGCTTGAATTCGACGGGAACACCGTGGTGAAGAGCGATGCGCTCCGCCCGCTGTTCAAGCTCAAGCCGGGCGAGTGGTACAACGAGAAGCTCGTGCGCGACGGCCTCAAGAAGGCGCAGGAAATCTACGGCGGCGGCGGCTACATGGAATTCACCGGCGCCCCCGACCTCAAGTTCCGTGACGACGGCATCGAGGCCGGCGACGACGCGAACGTCCCGGCGGCGCTCCTCGCCGAATCGGCCCCGGTCAACCCGACCGTCGACGTGACGATGCGCCTGCAGGAAGGCAAGCAGTACTTCGTCAACCGCATCTTCTTCACGGGCAACGCGACGACCCGCGACAACGTGATCCGCCGGGAGATCCGGCTCGTCGAGGGGGGCCTCTTCAACACCGAGGCGCTCAAGTTCAGCGTCCGTCGGCTCAACCAGCTCGGCTACTTCAAGCAGCTGGAAGGGAACGACAAGGACATGAAGGTCGACAAGACGCCCGGCCGCGAGAATGCCGTCGACGTCACGCTCAAGGTCGAGGAGCAGAACCGCAACCAGCTGTCGTTCGGCGCGGGCGTCTCGCAGTACGAGGGGCTCTTCGGCCAGCTCGGGTTCCAGACGTCAAACTTCCTGGGCCGCGGCGAGTCGCTCACCCTCAACATGACCGCCGGCTCGCGGTCACAGAACTACCAGCTCGCCTTCACCGAACCGTTCCTGTTCGACCGGAACATGACCGGTGGCTTCGACATCTACAAGCGGTCGCTGCAGTACATCGGCTACTACACGCAGAAGTCGACCGGCGGCAACACGACGTTCGGGTTCCCCGTCGGCAACTTCAGCCGGATGTACACGAACTACTCCTACGAACGCGTGGGAGTGGCCGACCTGAACGAGGCGCTCATCGACTCGTCGTGCGTCACGACCGCGACGTGCCAGACGATCTCGCTGGCCACGCTCGACCAGCTGACACCGACGCAGCTGCAGCTCGTGCGGCGGAACCCGTTCGTCTACGATTCGCTCCTCATCGGGCAGGGCGGCAAGCGGACGATCAGCAAGGTCGTCCCGAGCTTCGTCCACAACACGATCGACAACCCGATCTTCCCGTCGCGCGGCAAGCGCCTGACCATGTCACTCGACGTCGCCGGGCTCGGAGGCAACACCAGCTTCCTGAAACCGACGGGCGAGTTCATCTTCTACAAGCCGCACCTGCCGCGGACCTCCTTCGGCTTCCGGGTGCAGGCGCAGTACGTCCGCCCGTGGGGTGACACCGAGACGCTGCCGATCTTCGAGCGGCTGGTGCTGGGCGGCGAGTACTCGGTGCGCGGCTACGACATCCGCTCGGTCGGCCCGACGGTGCCGAATTCGACGGTCGTCCTCGGCGGCAACAAGAGCATCCTCTTCAATGCCGAGTACCTGATCTCGATCGCCGGACCGGTGCGCCTCGTGCTCTTCTACGACGCCGGGCAGGTGCGCGACATCGGACAGAGCTTCGGGATGAAGGAAGACCTGACGGAACAGGTGTTCCCGGCAGGCCCGGTACTCTTCGACCCGCTGGCGACCTCGCGGCTGACCGACCCCAATGCCCCGGGCCCGACCACGCAGGTGATCGGCCACACCAGCGCGTTCAAGACGTCGACCGGCGCCGAAATCCGCTTCTTCATGCCGGTGCTCAATGTGCCGTTCCGGCTGATCTTCGCGGCCAACCCGCAGCGTGGCGGCGTGCTCGACAACAACCTGCTGCCCGCGAAGAACTTCACGTTCAAGTTCGCCGTCGGCTCGACCTTCTGATGCTGCCGCGACTCCCGAGGAGCTTTGCCCGCATGTTCCGACCCGTCCGCCGTGCCCTGCCCCTGCTGGCCCTGATGCCGGTCCTGCTGCTCACCGGCTGTGGGAGCGACAGCACCCCGACCGCGCCGACGACAACGGTGACGACGGTGACGGAGGCCTTCGAGGGGACGCTCCAGAGGAACGCGGCGCTGACCCACGCTTTCATCGTCGGCACGCCCGGCACGGTGACCGTGTCGCTGAGCAGCGTGACCTCGGAGCACTACGACAGCGCCAGCCCGACGGTCATCGGGTTCTCGCTCGGCACCTGGAACACGACGACCGAGCTGTGCCAGGTGGTGCTCGCCAACGACCAGGCCATCGCGGGCCGCATCATCGTCGGCACGGCCCAGAATTCCGGCGCCTTCTGCGTTCGGGTCTACGACGTCGGCCGGATCACCGAGCCGACCAGCTACACCCTCACGGTCGTCCACAACTGATGTACGGCGCAACTGAGGTAAGATCGAGCGTTCCCTTCGAAAGGATTCAGTCGATGAGAGTTCTGGCCTCGGTCGTGGTGTTCACGGCCGTCCTGTCCGCCGTCCCGTCCTTCGCCCAGGGACAGGCGCCCGCACCCCGCCCGGCGGCGGCTCCGGGGCAGCCCACCCCGGCCGCGGCGCCCGCGCCTGCTCCCGCGCCGTTTCCCGACGGGGCCAAGTTCGGTTTCGTCCAGATTCAGGTGATTGCGGCGGCCTCCAACGAAGGCAAGGCGGCGACCGCGAAGGTCAACGCGCTCGTCCAGAAGAAGCAGACCGAGGGCGCTGACAAGCAGAAGCAGCTCCAGACGGCGCAGCAGAAGCTCGACGCGGGCGGCAGCGTGATGAACGACAACGCGCGCGCCCAGCTGCAGAAGGACATCGACCGCCTGACCCTCGAGATCCAGCGGTTCACCGAGGACGCGCAGCAGGAAGTGCAGACGCTGCAGAACGACCTCCAGAACGAGTTCCAGGCCAAGCTGATGCCGATCATCCAGCAGGTGGCGACGGAGAAGAAGCTCTGGGCCATCTTCAGCGCGGCCGACAGCGGC
>CANIAI010000155.1 GCA_947465275.1 Acidobacteriota bacterium
CGGGATCGGCCGGGCCCGGGAAGCGGTCGGCCGCCGGGACTCGGGTGAACCCGGGGGCGAACGGCACGGCGGCCGGCGTGGTGATACCGACGTCGATCAGCACCTCGTAGTGCCCGTCCGCCGCGCGCCGCCAGACAGACGCATAGTTGCCGTAACGGGCTCCGGCGGCTCCCTCCCGGGTGGTCGTCGTCGGCCCCGTCAGCCAGCCCAGATCGCCGCTCGCGGCGATGTCACCCCAGCGCGGTTCCCACTGGAGCCGCAGGTCCGGCGGCGGATCTGGCGCCTTCCGGATGTCGGCGGCGGCCTGCACCGGACCGGCGTCGGAGAACCCGATCGCGTCCGGCGCGAAGTACTGCAGGAAGGCCTGCTTCCAGCCCACGACGAGGGCACGCGCGGCGAACGCCCGTTCGGCCGCGACCATCGCCGCGAGCGAGGCCGGTTGCTGCGCGAGGACGAGGGAGGACGCGCCAAGCATGAGGGAGACGGCGCCGGCGAGGCACCGCGCGGCGACACTGGACATGAGGACCTCCGGCTGGCGGCCGCAGGCGGGGATTACCGGACGACGACGTCGAACGCCCCCGCCGTGGGCCGTTGCGTAGAGTAGCGCGCCACGGGGCGCCCGTCGACCAGTTCGATCGTCTTGTAGACGATGAGCTTCCGGGCGGGTCTGGCACTGCCCGTCGTCGCGGCCGGGGTGACGGCGTTGATCTTCCGGACGTAGTCGCGGGTCTCGCGGAAGGGTGGGATGGTCCGTCCGTACCGGTCGACGGCTCCGGCGCCCGCGTTGTACGCGGCGAGCGCCAGTTCCTCGCTGCCGTCATAGCGGTCGAGCAGTTGGCGCAGGTACGCCGTGCCGCCGCGGATGTTCTCGGCCGGGTCGTACGGGTTGCGCACGCCGAGTTCCAGCGCCGTGGCCGGCATGAGCTGCATCAGCCCCATCGCGCCCTTGGGCGACCGCGCCCGCGGGTTGAAGCCCGATTCGACCTGGATGACGGCCCGTACGAGCGCTGGGCGCAGGGCATGACGCGTGGCATGTTCCTCGACGAGGGCGTCGTAGGCGGACACCGCGCCGGCCACCACCGCCGCCGGCCGGGTCGAGCGGATGCCCGGCGCCTCGGGAACGGCGTACGTGGTCGTGTAGGTGGCCGCCGAGTCGTCGAGCTTCTTGTCCGAGAGCACGAGCCGCCCGTTCGCGTCGTGCCAGGCGTAGATCTGCGCGGACGCCGGGGCGCCGAGCGCCAGCAGGCTGGCAACGGTGAGCAGGAACGTGCGGCAGGACATCGGCTGGTCGCGGGGCGGGGCTCGGCATCGAGACCCGCTGCTCCCGTTGATATCGGCCGCGGGCGTCGCCGCTTTAGCGCACGTCGGACGGAGCCGGGGCGCGGTGTAGAATCCGCGCGATGACGTTCTGGACGCAGTGGTTCCGCCAGCCGCAGACGCTCTGGCTTCGCAAGGCGCTCTTCCAGGTCCACCTCTGGACAGGACTCGCCATCGGTCTCTACCTGGTGCTGCTCAGCGTCACCGGCAGCGCCCTCGTCTACCGGGTGGAACTCGAGCGGGCGTTCCAGACACCGAAGCCGGCTTTCGAGCCGAACCGCGCACGCCTGTCGCAGGACGACCTGAAGGCGGCCGCCGCGCGCGTCTATCCGGGGTGGGAGGTGACCCGTGTCGGCACGCGCATCAGCCGGCGCAACCCGACGATCGAGATCTGGCTGGAGAAGGACGGGCAGAAGAAGGAGCGTCTGTTCAACCCGTATACCGGGGATGACCTTGGTGACGCCATCCCGGCCCGGGTGGAAGCGCTGAACTGGGTCGCCGAACTGCACGACGAGCTCCTGCTCGGGGAACTCGGCGGGCGCATCAACGCCGTCGGGAGCGGGGTGTCCGCGGTGCTCGTGCTGACGGGAATCGTGATCTGGTGGCCCGGCGTGCGCAACTGGCGCCGTGGGCTGACCGTGAAGCGGGGCGTGAGCTGGACCCGGACCAACTGGGACCTGCACAGCATGCTCGGTTTCTGGGGCTTCCTGATCCTTGCGATCTGGGCGTTGTCGGGCGTCTACCTGGCGTACCCCGATCCGTTCGCGGACTTCGTCGACCGGATCTCGGCCCCCGACGCCATCCTGGGGCAGCGGCCCGGTGACATCGTGCTCTCGTGGCTCTCACGCCTCCACTTCGGGCGGTTCAGGAACGCCGCCTGGCTCCAGGTGATCTGGGTGCCGCTCGGCCTGCTGCCGACGGCCATGTTCGTCACGGGAGTCGTGATGTGGTGGAACCGCGTGCTCCGGAAGCGGAAACTGGAGCACGCGGCCTGAGGAGAGCGGGGCCAGGTGGCCCCGGAGCCGACCTATTTCGCCGCGTCGGCGGTGATGGTGTACGACGCGAGCGTGTTCTCGTTCATGTGGGGCACGAGCAGGATGTTGCGACCCGGCACGAAGCCGATGTCCGCGGCACCGGGCTTGAACTGCCGAACCTCGGTCACCCCTCCGGATGACACGCGCAGGATCGTCCCCTTGTTGTAGTCGGAGACGATGTAGCCGCCCAGTCCGTCGCTCTCGAGTCCGTCGATGTTGCCGACCGGCCCCTGGGTGAGGAACGTCTGCGACCTGGTCGTCAGGTTGAAACCGACCAGCCGTCCCGGCACCTTCGTGGTGAAGTCGGCTTCCGGCTTTCCCCAGTTCGCGACGATCAGCCGGTCGCCGTCGACCAGCAGGCCATTGGGATAGTCGAGGTCGTCGGTGTCGATGAAGATCTCGGGCTTCCCGTCGCGCACCACGTACACGCGATTGCCGAGCATGTCGGACACGTAGACGGCGCGGTCATCGCAGGCGACGTCGTTGAGGAACGTCGCCCCCGCGATCTTCACGCGCGACGTGATGGCGCCGCTGTTCGGGTCGATCCCGAGCACCTCGTCGAGGTCGGCCGTCCAGAGCGTGCCGGCGCAGGCGCGAAGTCCCTTCGGCGCATTGAGCCCCGAGACGAACGACGCGTTGACGACGGTGCCGTCGCCATTCAGTTTCATGATGCGGCCGTTGCCATCACGCCCGTCGGGCGCGCCGTCGATCTGCGAGCTGAACACATAGCCCGACGCCGGGTCGTAGTAGATGCTCTCGGGCGTCTTCACGCCCTCGGTCACCGTCCAGCCCGAAGTCAGGGCCGTCGGGGCGGGCGGACGCGCGGCGTCGGCCGCCGGTGCGTCGGACGTGGGGGCGTTGCTGCAGGCCGCGAGGGCGAGCAGCAGGGCAGAGGCACATACACGCTTCATGGGTCAGGGTCCTCCGAGCAGTCCGTCGATCACACCGCCGGTGGCCGCGAGCATGTCCGCGACCTTCGACGGGTCCTTGCCACCGGCTTCCGCGAAGTCCGCGCGTCCGCCGCCGCCCCCGCCCACGATGGGCGCGAGCCGCTTCACGAGCTGTCCGGCCGGGATGGTCTTCGTCAGGTCGGGCGTCACGCCGACGACCACGGAGACCTTGCCGTCGGCCGGCGAGGCCAGCACGACGACGCCGCTGCCGAGCCTCGAGCGATGCTGGTCGACCAGCGCCCGCAGGCCGTCCTTGTCGAGGCCGGCCACCTCGCGTGCGACGAACTTCACGCCGCGCACCTCCTGCGGGACGTCCGCGTCACCGCCGGCCGCACCACCGCCCATGGCGGCCTTCATCTTCGCCTGCTGCAACTCGCGGGTGAGGCGCTTCTGGTCGTCCTGCAGCCCCGCGATCTTGGCCGCCAGTTCCGTCGGGCGGGCGCTGAGGGCCGCGGCGAGCGCGCCGAGCTCCTCGCGATCCCGCTGGAACGCCTGCAGCGACACGAGCCCGGTCGTCGCCTCGATGCGGCGCACGCCCGCGGCGACACCGCCCTCCGAGCTGATCGCGAACAGGCCGATGTCACCGGTCGCGCGGACGTGGGTGCCGCCGCACAGCTCCTGGCTGAAGCCGGGCACCGAGACCACGCGGACACGGTCGCCGTACTTCTCGCCGAAGAGGGCCATGGCGCCGGCGGCGATGGCCTCGTCGGTCGACGTCACCGCGGTCTGCACGCCGGTGTTGGCGAGCACCTGTTCGTTGACGATCCGCTCGACCGCGGTGAGTTCCTCGCGGGTGAGGGCGCTGAAGTGGACGAAGTCGAAGCGGAGGCGGTCGGGCGACACCAGCGAGCCCTTCTGCTTCACATGCCCGCCGAGCACCTGGCGCAACGCGGCGTGCAGCAGGTGCGTCGCGGTGTGGTTCCGGCGCGTGGCATCCCGCAGGGCGGGGGCGACGTCCGCGGTCACCAGATCACGCACGGCGAGCCGCCCCTCGATGATGGTGACACCGTGGAGCCGCGGACCGAACTGCGGATGCCGGGAGATCGAATCCACGCGCGCCTCGCCCGACGGGCCGGTGATGCGACCGGCATCGGAGACCTGCCCGCCCGATTCCATGTAGAAGGGCGTGCGGCCCAGCAGTGCGAAGCCCGTTTCACCCGAGGCGAGTGCGTCGACCGAGGCAAACGCCTCGCCCGAGTCGCGGAAGAGGGCGAGCACCGGCGCGGTCAGCGTGGTGACGTCGTAGCCCTCGAACACGTCAGCGGCCTGCCGCAGCTCGGTCGCCTGCGCGTCGGACAGCTGCCACGGGCGCGACTCGGCGCTCGTCTTGAACGCGCTCTTCGCGCGCGCCTTCTCGCGCTGGCCCTCCATGGCGCGCTCGAACCCCTCGCGGTCGAACGTGAGACGGCGGCTCTCGACGGTGTCCTCGATGAAGTCGCGCGGCAGCCCCAGAGAGTCATAGAGGCGGAACGCGACATCGCCGTCGAGCACGCCACCCGACGCTGCGGCCCGGTCGAGCGCGTCCTCGAGCTTGGGCAGGCCGCCGCTGAGCACGGCATCGAAGCGCTCTTCCTCGCTGCGCACCACGCGGGCAATCGACTCGTGGTTGCTGACGAGTTCCGGGTAGGCGCCGCCGAACTCGGCCACGAGCGTGTCGACGAGGCGATGAAGGAATGGCTCGATGATGCCGAGCCGCTTCCCGTTCCGCATCGCGCGCCGCATGATCTTGCGCAGCACGTAGCCTCGCCACTCGTTCGACGGCATGACGCCGTCGGCGATGAGGAAGGTCATGGCGCGCAGGTGGTCGGCGACGACGCGCACCGACACCGCCTCCGGACGCATGTCGTTGGCGAGCAGCCGCGCGAGCTCCGCCCGATCAGCGGGCAGGCCCGGCAGCCGCGCGACGTCGGCAATGGCGAGCAGGATCGGCGTGAACAGGTCGGTCGCGTAGTTCGACAGCTGCCCCTGCAGCACCGCCGTCACGCGTTCGAGTCCCATGCCGGTGTCGATGGAGCGGGCGGGCAGCGGGTGCAGCGCGCCGTCCGGCTGCCGATCGAACTCCATGAAGACGTTGTTCCAGATCTCGACGAAGCGGTCGCAGCTGCACTCGAGGCCGCGGCAGGCCTGCCCGGCGGCCTCCTCGGCGCACGGCAGTTCGGCTCCCCGGAAGAAGTAGATCTCGGAACAGCGGCCGCACGGGCCGGTGTCGCCCATCTGCCAGAAGTTGTCGGCGGCGCCGAGCTCCCCGATCCGCTCGGCCGGCAGGAAGCGGCGCCAGAGATCGTAGGCGTCGTCGTCCCGTGGAATGCCGGCCTCGCCTTTGAAGATCGTGGCGTGCAGGCGGTCGGCGGGGATGCCCCAGACGTCGGTCAGCAGGCCCCACGCGAGCGGAATCGCATCCTGCTTGAAATAGTCGCCAAACGAGAAGTTGCCGAGCATCTCGAACAGGGTGTGGTGCCTGAGCGACGGGCCCACGTTGTCGAGGTCGTTGTGCTTGCCGCTGACGCGCATGCACTTCTGCGCGGTGGTCGCCCGTGTGTAGTCGCGGCGCTCACGCCCGAGGAACAGGTCCTTGAACTGGTTCATCCCGGCGTTCGTGAAGAGGAGCGTCGGGTCCTCGTGCGGGACGAGCGGCGAGCTGGCGACCACCCGGTGCTGGTGGCGCTGGAAGTACTCGAGGAAGGATCGGCGGATCTCGTTCGCGGTCATGGTGAGCGGTCTCGGTTCCTGTTCAGTCGTCGGGCGGCTCGCCCGCACGGGCGCGCCGGAGCGCGGCCATGGCACGGTCGCCGTCGAATCCCTGGGCCATCAGGTAACGGTGCAGCCGGCGAACCACACGCAGGTCGTCCAGCGGCCCCGCCCGGCGGAGGCGCCGTTCCAGCACCTGCTGCAG
>CANIAI010000156.1 GCA_947465275.1 Acidobacteriota bacterium
CGTGTTCTTGAACGACGACATGTCGGCGCGGATGCCGGCGGTCACCGTCACGTTGCGGCGCGGGCGCCACTCGTCCTGCGCATAGGCCGACGTGTACCACACGTCGAGCGGCTGTAGCGGCTTGTCCTTGCCGGGGATGTTGCTCCAGCGAACCTGGAACGCGTTGGCCGCGACGCTCGCGACGGTGCGGTTCTTGTCGGCCAGGTAGCCGTTGGCGTCGGTGTAGAAGTCGGCGAGCGAGTTGTACGCCCACGCGCCCTGCGGGCAGCAGCCGAAGAACACGTTGTCGGAGTGGTACTTCTCGGCGTAGCCGCCGACCGTGATCGTGTGGCTGTTGCTGAACTTGGTGAAGTTGTCCTGCAGCTGGAAGGTCTTGTAGCGCAGCTCGTTGTTCACCGTGAACGGTTCGAAGCCGAACGAGGTGTAGCTGGTGCCCCCCTCGAGGACGTCGACGAACGGGAAGACCGAGCTCTTGTAGCCGCGGCTCTCGTCCGAGTAGCTGTAGCCGCTCTGGAACGAGTTCGCCATGCTGTTGCCGAGCACCGAGTTCCACTCACCGATGCCCGAGCGGATGTTCTCGAGAATCTGGTAGTTCGAGTTCTCGAAGCTGAGCCAGCTCGTGCTGTTGATCGAGCGGCCGCGCAGCGCCGACGCCGAACCCGACATGCCGACGTCGGTGTACGAGTTCAGGTGGTTGTAGCGGAAGCTGACCTTGTTCGCGTTGTTGATGTTGTAGTCGCTGCGCAGCAGGAAGCGCTTGACCGGCGTCTGCTTCGGGATGTCGTTGAAGCCGCCCGTCTCGTAGTTGAAGTTCGACCCGAGATAGCTGCTGAGCGCCGTCAGGTCTGACGCGAGCACGCGGGTGACCTGGCCGCCGACCGCCTCACCGCCGTTGTTCGCGCGGAAGGTCGTGAGCGGGCGCTTGTCGAGCTGGTTCTCGAAGTTGCCGAATGCGAACCACTTGTTCTTCACGATCGGGCCCGACGCCCAGCCGCCCGTGTTGCGGAAGGTGAACGTGCCGGGGTTGACGACCTGGCCGGCCGCTTCGGTGCCGACCCAGTCCTGGCTGCGGAAGCGGTGGTAGAACGAGCCGCTCAGGCGGTTGGTGCCGCTGCGCGTGACGGTGTTGACGCCCGCGCCGATGAAGCTGCCCTGGCGCACGTCGAACGGCGCCACGTTGACCTGCACCTGCTCGATCGCCTCGAGCGAGATAGGGGCGACGCCCGTGCGGTCACCCGGCTGGCCGCCGAGACCGAACGAGTTGTTGAACGACGACCCGTCGACCGTGATGTTGTTCATCCGGTTGTCGTTGCCGGCGATGTTGCCGCCGTTGGCCTGCGGGGTGAGGCGGGTGATGTCGTTGATGCGGCCGTTCAGCGTCGGGATGAGCGCAATCTGCTCGCGCGTCACCGAGGTGGCCGCGCCCGTGCGGTTCGAGCTGAACACCGCGTCGGCGGCGGCGGCCGTCACGGTCACCGTCTCGGTCACCGAGATGCCCTTCACTTCGACGTTCACGTCGGTCGACACGCCCAGGTTCACCGACACGTCGGCGACCGTCTGCGGCTCGAACGCGGCGCCGCCGGTGCCCGTGTAGGCGACCGTCACCGTGTACGGACCACCAACGCGCATCCCGATGATCTGGAAGCGGCCGTCAGCGCGGGTCGTGCCCTCGTAGGTGGTGCCCGACGGCTCGTGGATGGCGATGACGCTCGCCCCCGACACCGGCTGCTTCTGGTTGTTGGTGACGGTGCCGGTGAGGGCGCCGGTGGTGACGCCCTGGGCGCGGCTCTCACCGGGGACGGCGAGCAGTGCGCACAGCGCCAAGAGGCCGGCTGTGTATCCCAGCCGCGCTCCGAACTGTAGCAGGCGAATCATCGTGGCTTCTTCTCCAGGTCACACTGACGAACGAGTTCACGCACGCGCGTACGAGCGTTCCCCGGGGGGGAACCTTCGGGGGACACGGGGTGCTGACGTGGCGTGAGGACGTGGACGAGCCTGTCCCGGTCGGGTGACGCTGGTGGAAATCCCCGGGGCAGGTTGAGGTGGATTGTACAACGAGAAAGGCCGCCTCCCCCGGCGGGGACGCGGCCTTTCAGAGCCTACGAAATTGAGGCGGTCGGGCGTCTGACCGAGAGGGGCTTACGCGCCCTGCTTGGCCTTGCGCAGGTCTTCGACCTGGGTCTTGAGCTTGTCGGCCTCGGCGAGCAGCGCCCGCTGCTTGGTGGCGTCCTTCTCGACGTTCGCCTGCAGCCGGAGGAGGAGGCCCTTGTAGGTGATCGCCTCGACGTAGTCGTTCTTCAGCTCGATCGCCTTGTTGACCTCGTCGATGCCCGACTGAATGAGCTTCTTCTTGTCGGCCTCGTTCAGGCGGAAGTCGCGGTTCGCCTTGTCCCAGTAGAACGCGGCCACCGTCTGGTGCGCCTCGGGGTTGTTCGGCTCACGCTGCGTGCGCTGGTTGAGCGCGTCGATCGTCTTCTCGAAGTCGCCCTGGCGGTTGTAGTACCCCGCGAGCGTCGTGTAGACGGTCGGCTCCTCGGGCTTCACGTCCTTCGCCTTGAGGTAGGTCGCCTCGGCCTTCTCGTAGTCGCCGTTGTCTTCGTAGATCTTCGCGAGGGCGAAGTAGTTGGTCGGCTCGGTCGGCTCGAGCTGAATCATCTGCTCGACGATCGGCTCGGACTGGGCCGGGTCGTTGAGCTTGTCGGGGCCGTAGGCCGCGACCAGGTACTCGAGCGACAGCTTCTTGATCTTGTCGGACGACATCATCGATGCCGCCTTCTTGTAGTTGTCGATCGCCTTGGTCAGGAACGCGTCGTTCGCTTCCTCACCCTTCTTCGAGGGCTTGAACTGGTTGTCGTAGCTGTTGCCGAGGAAGAAGTAGATGTCGGCGAGATTGGGATCGTACGCCAGCGCCTCTTCGTACTTCTCCGAGGCCGCCTTGTAGTCGCCCGACTGGTAGAGCGTGTTGGCGTCCTTGACCGACTGCTTCGCGCGCAGCGAGTTCACCTGACCGCACCCGACCAGAGCCAAGCTGGCCACCGCGACCGCAACCACGGCTACCTGTGACGTGACCTTCCGCATCGTAATCCCCCTAAAACGACAACTCATGTGCACCGGGGCACACCCGTCAACCGGCGGTTTGGCCGTCCGGCCCGGGGCGCCAGCCGACGCTCCCGACACAATCTGTAAGCGCGCAAGTATAGTGATCCGGTTTCGGGAGAGTCAAGGCGCGTCACCAGCCCTGCCTTGACCGCCTGCAACCCCCCTTCTATCATGAGGATGGCAGGCGTTCGCCTGTCGCCTGCTCTGGCCTCCCCGGCCGGTTCCCGACCTGCGCCAAGGAGTTAGACACCGGTTTCATGATTCGGTTCGAGAGCCTGCTGGAGAAAGTGCGGAGCTACAGCCCGGATGCGGATCTGGAGCTGCTTCGCCGTGCGTATGTGTTCTCGGCCATGGAGCACAAGGGGCAGGTGCGGCACTCGGGCGAGCCCTACCTGATCCACCCGCTCGAGGTCGCCGACCTGCTCGCCGACATGAAGCTCGACGTCGTGGCCGTCTCGGCCGGGCTGCTGCACGACGTCGTCGAAGACACCCTCACCACCCCCGAACGCATCCAGGAGCTCTTCGGCGCCGACGTGGCCCACGTGGTCGAGGGGGTCACCAAGATCGGCGCGATCCCGTTCTCGTCGAAAGAGGAACGGCAGGCCGAGAACTTCCGCAAGATGCTGCTGGCGATGGTCGATGACATCCGCGTCATCCTCGTCAAGCTCGCCGATCGCCTGCACAACATGCGCACCCTCGGACACCTGCCCGAGGAGCGGCGCATCAAGATCGCCCAGGAAACGCTCGATATCTACGCCCCGATCGCCAGCCGGCTCGGCATGAGCAAGGTGAAGAACGAGCTCGAGGAGCTCTCGTTCCGCTACCTCGAGCCGAAGGCGTACGAGGGGCTGCGCGCCAAGGTCGAGGAACGGCGCAAGAGCGCCGAGGTGATCATCGAGGAGCTGACCAGGACGCTGCGCGCCAAGCTGGACGGGGCCGAGATTCCGGTGCACCAGCTCGATGGCCGCATCAAGCGCCTCTTCAGCATCCACCGCAAGCTGCAGAAGCAGAAGATCGACCTCGACCGGGTGTACGACTTCATCGCGGTGCGCGTCGTCACCGGGTCGGTGAAGGACTGCTACGCCGCGCTCGGCATCATCCACCAGACGTGGGCGCCGGTGCCCGGCCGCATCAAGGACTTCATCGCGATGCCGCGGCCGAACGGCTACCAGTCGCTGCACACCTCGGTCATCAGCGAGCACGGCTTCCCGTTCGAGGTGCAGATTCGCACCGACGAGATGCACCAGCGCGCCGAGGAAGGGATCGCCGCGCACTGGAAGTACAAGGAAGGCCGCGTCGGCGACCACAGCGACGAGCGCTATTTCCAGTGGATGCGCCAGCTGCTCGAAGTGCAGCAGGAGGTGCGCGACCCGCAGGAGTTCCTGCGGAACCTGAAGGTCGACCTCTACCCGGAAGAGGTCTACATCTTCACGCCGAAGGGTGAGGTGCGGTCACTGCCGCGCGGCTCCACGCCGGTCGACTTCGCGTACAGCATCCACACCGACGTCGGCAACCAGTGCGTCGGGGCGCGGGTGAACGGCCGCATGGTGCCGCTGCGCACCCGCCTGCAGAACGGCGACATCATCGAGATCATCACGCAGGCCGGGCACCGCCCGAGCCGCGACTGGCTCGCCTTCCTCACCACGTCGCGCGCGCGCAACAAGGTCAAGCACGTGCTGCAGACCGAGGAGCGCAGCCGCAGCATCGACCTCGGACGCCGCCTGTTCGAGAAGGAGGCGCGCCGGTTCGACCTGAACCCGCGCACGATGCTCGAGAGCGAGGGGCTGCTGAAATTCGCCACGGAATACGGGGCGAAGACCGCGGACGAACTGCTCGCGAACATCGGCTACGGCAAGCTGTCGGCGCGCACCGTGGTGCAGAAGTCGGTGCCGGCGGGTCAGCTCAAGGAGCGGCTGGGCGAGCCCACGCTGCCGCAGCGGCGTGCCCCGCGCGGTTCGAGCGACAAGATCACGGTGCGCGGCACCGACGACATCCTGGTGTTCCGCGCCAAGTGCTGCAACCCGATTCGCGGCGAGTCGATCGTCGGCTACATCACGCGCGGCAAGGGGGTGTCGGTGCACTCGGCAAGCTGCCCGAACGTGCTGAACCTGATGTTCGACCCCGAGCGCCGCATCGACGTCGAGTGGGATGGCGCGGTCGACGACCACGCGCCCTACACCGTCAAGCTGACGATGCAGGTGGAGGATCGCAAGGGGATGCTCGCCGAGATCAGCGCGCGGGTGTCCGACATCAACACCAACATCACGAACATGGAAGCGCGCACCGGCGACGACCAGCAGGCGCGCATCGACATGACCGTCGAGATTCGGGACGTCAAGCATCTCGACCGCGTGGTCAAGTCGATCAAGGGGATTCAGGGAGTGCTGGGGGTGGAGCGGGCGACGCGCACGTAGGCCGCGTCGGCGACCCGGCGGCGGAGCCGCCTGGGGGTCTCTACGCGAGCACGGCGATGACGTCGATCTCGACCTTCACGTCGCGCGGCAGGCGTGACACCTGCACCGTCGACCGCGCCGGCGGCGGGTCGCCGAAGTGCCGGGCGTACACCGCGTTCATCGCGGCGAAGTCGTTCAGGTCGGTGACGAAGACGGTGGTGCGGGCCACCTGGGCGAAGTCGGCGCCGGCAGCCCGGAGCAGCGCCCCGATGTTGCGGAACACCTGCTCCGCCTGCGCCGTGATGTCGTCGCCCACGATCTGGCCGGTGGCCGGATCGAGCGGGATCTGTCCCGAGAGGAACAGCAGGTTGCCGGCACGGATGCCGGGGCTGTAGGGGCCGATCGCCTGCGGCGCGTCAGGTGCGGCTACGGCCTTCAGCACGTCAGGCGGCCTTGACCACCTTGCCGGAGCGGAGGCAGCGGGTGCAGACGCGCATCCGCTTGGTCGCACCGTTGATCAGCGCACGGACCGACTGCAGGTTCGGCTCGAACCGGCGCAGGCCGACGTTGTGCGCGTGAGATACCGTCCGGCCGTAAGCCGGGCCCTTGTCGCAGATTTCACACCGCTTCGCCATAACAGTCTCGAACTCGCGTGGGATGGAACGGAACCGGGCGTACCGGTCA
>CANIAI010000157.1 GCA_947465275.1 Acidobacteriota bacterium
CGGGACGGGTGCAGGTCCGAGCGGCGGATGAGCCCGGTGACCTGGACCATGCTCGCCTGGTGTGCCTTGATCTCGGCCAGGACCCCCTTCCCCCCGGCCAGCCGCAGCCGCCGCCCCTCGGCCACCTCACCGGTCACCGGCTCGTGATCGTCGCGCCAGCGCACGGTGAAGACCCGATTGCGCGCGCAGCCGGTCAGCACCACCCGCACCGAATCGCCCGGCACCGGCGTCTCTTGAGCATGAACCGGGGACGGGGTGAGACGGCCGGTACCGAGGCCGGCGGCGAACAGGACGAGCAGCGCCGCGCAACGGCGTGACATCATGTCGCCAGTCTAGCGCCGCGGCGCCGCCGGAGTCGTGACACCGGCGAACCGGCGCCCCCCGGACTGCGTCTTAAGCTTTGCTATTCTGGGATCTGACACACATGGCCAAGCGCATCCTGCTCTTCCTCATCACGAACTTCGCGATCTTCGTCACGCTGTCGATCGTCCTGAACGTGCTCGGCGCGTTCGGCTTCCGGCTCTACGGCGGCAACCTGTCGAGCCTGCTGGTCTTCTGCCTGGTCTGGGGCATGGGGGGCGCGTTCATCTCGCTCCAGCTGTCGCGGTTCATGGCCAAGCGGATCACCGGCGTCCAGCTGGTCGATGGCCATACCGGGCGCGAGGAGCTCGACTGGCTCTACGCGACCGTGCAGCGCCTCACACAGCAGGCCAACCTGCCGCTGCCGGAGATCGGCTACTACGACTCGCCCGAGGTGAACGCGTTCGCGACCGGCCCGAGCAAGAGCCGGAGCCTGGTGGCGGTCTCGTCCGGTCTGCTCCGCTCGATGCGGCGCGATGAGGTCGAGGGCGTGCTCGCGCACGAGGTGGCCCACATCGCCAACGGCGACATGGTGACGATGACGCTCATCCAGGGCATCGTGAACGCCTTCGTGATGTTCGTCGCGCGGCTCGTCGGCCTGTTCATCCGTCAGTCGAGCGACTCGCGGAGCAGCTACGCGATGAGCTTCATGGTGCAGATCGTCCTCGAGATCGCGCTCGGCTTCCTCGGGATGATGGTGACCAGCTGGTTCTCGCGGCAGCGCGAGTTCCGCGCCGACTACGGCGGGGCCACGCTCGCCGGCCGTGAGCGGATGCTCGCGGCGCTGCGCCGCCTCGCCGCCAACCGCGAGCTGGTCGACCCGAACCAGCCGGCGCTCGCCACCCTGAAGATCAGCGGCGGCATGAGCCGCATGGGGATGCTCTTTTCGACGCACCCGCCGCTCGAGGCCCGCATCGCCGCCCTCGAGCAGATGCGCTGACCCGTCGCGACGCCCGCACACCCACACCTGTCGGCCACTCCGGTAAGCTACCGGGGTGGCCCACACCCTCCTCGTCTCACCCGAACTCCTCGCCGCCAACCTCGACCGCTGGGTCGTCGTTGACTGCCGCTACGACCTGACCGACGCGTCGGCCGGACTCGCGGAGTACCGGGCCGGCCACGTACCGGGCGCGGTCTACGCCAGCCTGTCGCACGCGCTGGCGGGTCCGCCCGACGGCACGAACGGCCGTCACCCGCTGCCGTCCGTCGAGGCGATGGCCACGACGTTCTCGCGCCTGGGCATCGGTCCGCGCACGCAGGTGGTCGCCTACGACCAGCAGAACGGCATGTTCGCGAGCCGCCTCTGGTGGATGCTGCGCTACCTCGGACATGACGCCGTCGCGGTGCTCGATGGCGGCTTCGCGCGCTGGACGGCCGAGGGACGCGAGACGCGGAGCGGCGACGAGCCGCCGACGCAGCCGCAGGACGCGCCGGACGACCGGTTGTTCGTTCCGTATCCCCGGCCGGGCATGCTCGCGAAGGTGACGGAAGTCGAGAGCATCGCCGCCTCCGGCGCCGCCCGCCTGATCGACGCGCGCGCGGCCGAGCGCTTCGAAGGCAGGAGCGAGCCGCTCGATCGCGTGGCGGGGCACATCCCGGGCGCACGCAACCATCTCTTCACGCGCAACGTCGGCGCCGACGGACGCCTGCTGCCGCCGGACGTGCTGCGGGCACAGTTCGCCGAGGCGCTCGACGGCCGCGCGCCGAACCAGACGATCGTCTACTGCGGGTCGGGGGTCACGGCGTGCCAGAACCTGCTGGCGCTCGAGGTGGCCGGACTGAGGGGCGCCCGGCTGTACGCCGGGTCCTGGTCGGAGTGGTCGTCGAATCCGGACCGGCCTGTCGAGACCGGACCGGTGCGCCGCCCGTCAGCGGACGAGCGGCGGTAGCGCGAGGCGCTGCGTCCCTCTACACCGCGGCGTGCAGCGTCACGTGGAAGCCGCCGTCGTTCGGGGCGGAGTGCTGCCGATGCCGCGCGATGCGCGCGTACGGAATCTGCACCAGCACGTCGGTGCCGGGCGCCGGTTCCGGGTGGACGACGATCGTCATCTCCGCTTGCGCCGTGTCGATGTTCGCCGCCATCTCGGGCGTCGCGAAGCCGATCAGGAACGTCGTGCCGTCGGCGAGCTTGTGCGTTTCGTAACTGCGGAAGCGACGCACGCTCCACATCGGCGCGTTCACCAGCCCCGGGGAGTAGGTGAAGCCGTATACACCGTTGGGGAGCGCGTCGATGCCGGACCCTTCCTCGGCAGCGGTGACAAGGCGCACCTGGTGCTGCTCGCGCAGCACGCCCTGGTCCGCGGTCGTCGGCGTGTCGGTGTAGGTGACTCTGCTCATTCGACGGATTATATTTCAGGCCGGGAGGCCCACCGGGCAGGTCACGCCGGTGCCGCCCAGTCCGCAGTACCCGCCGGGGTTCTTCGAGAGGTACTGCTGGTGGTAGTCCTCGGCGTAGAAGAACGGCGGGGCGTCGGCAATCTCGGTGGTGATCCCGCCGAACCCGGCCGGCGTCAGGCGCGCCTGGAAGCGGTCGCGCGACGCGAGCGCCGCCGCCAGTTGCGCCGGCGAGCTGCAGTAGATCGCCGAGCGATACTGCGTGCCGACGTCGTTCCCCTGGCGCATCCCCTGCGTCGGGTCGTGGTTCTCCCAGAAGGTCCGCAGCATCTCGTCGTACGACGTGACCGCCGGGTCGAATACGACCAGCACGACCTCGGTGTGTCCCGTCATCCCCGAGCAGACCTCGCGATACGTGGGGTTCGGGGTGTGGCCGCCGGCGTACCCCACGGCCGTGGTGTAAACGCCGGGCTCCTGCCAGAACTTCCGCTCCGCGCCCCAGAAGCAGCCCATGCCGAACACTGCCTGCTCGAACCCCGCGGGGAACGGCGGGACGAGCGGGTGGCCGTTGACGTGGTGGTGCTCCGGCACCGGTACGGGTTGGTCGCGACCGGGCAGCGACTGCTCGGCGGTGGGGATACGCAGCTTCGTGGTGCTGAACAGGGCCATCGCGGGGGACTCCTCCTGCCTCCAGTGTATGCGCCTATATAGTGGGCGCACCCTCTTCGATGCCTGCCAAGCCCCTGACGATCCCGAATCCCGACACGGTCGCCTTCATCGCCGACCGGGGCGACGCCCGCGACCGCCTCGACCGGGCGATCGTCCGGCGGGTGCACGACGTGTCGTCGCTCTCCCGGGCACGGGTGCAGCACTGGATCGCCGACGGGCGGGTGCTCATCGATGAGGTGGTGACCCGCCGGCCGGCGACGCGGCCGCGGGAGGGGGCGACGATTCGCATCCTGCTGCCGTCCACGGCCGCCCGCCGGGTGGCGCCGGAGCCCGAGCCAGGTCAGCTCGCGATCCTCTACGAAGACCAGGAGCTGCTGGTGCTCGACAAGCCGGCCGGCGTGGTCGTCCACCCGTCGTACCGGAACAGTTCGGGCACGCTGCTCAACGTCGTGCTCGGGCATCTGCGGGGACGCGGCATCACCACGAGCCCCGGCATCGTCACGCGCCTCGACAAGGACACGTCGGGCCTGGTCGTCATCGCGACCGCGCCGCGCGGGCACCACACCCTGCAGCAGGATGGCGCTCAGGGGCGGCTCGACAAGCTCTATCTGGCGGTGGTCGCCGGCATCCCGCCCGAGCGGGGCGCGATCACGCTGCCGCTCGACCGTGACCCCGCCGACCGCCGGCGGATGGTCGCCACGCCCGCCGGGATGCGGGCCGAGACGCGCTACGTGCGGCTGGCGAGCGCCGACGGCTGCTCGCTCGTACGCTGCGAGCTCGTGACCGGCCGCACGCACCAGATTCGCGTGCACCTCGCCGCCTCGGGATTCCCGCTGCTCGGCGACCCGCTCTACGGGACGCCGCACCCGGCGCTCGACCGGCAGGCGCTGCATGCCTGGCGCGTCCGCGGGCTGCACCCGACCACGCGTGACCCGTTCGAGGCAGAGGCTCCCCCGCCGGCCGACCTGCGCGCCGCGTTTCCGGCGCTGTTCGCGGCCTGGCGGGGCGACGGCCGCGACACGCCCCTGCCGGGCTGACCACCGACGCGATAGGATGGCGACCAGGTCTTTCACGTGAGCGTCACCAGACGGAACTTCCTCCGCGCCGCCGGGGCCTCGGCCCTGGTGCTTCCGACGTTGTCGACCGCGGACGCGCAGGGCACCGCGCCGGGGAGCCCCGTCTTCCTGCACGGCGTGGCGAGCGGAGATCCACTGACCACCCGCGTCGTTCTCTGGACACGGGTCACCCCGCCGCCGGCCACGTTGGGACGGCCGGTCAGCGTGCGGTGGCGGGTGATGGCCGATGGCCGCCCGTCCGCCATCGTGGCGAGCGGGACCGTGACGACCGGCCCCGAGCGCGACTACACGGTGAAGGTCGACGCCGCCGGGCTCGAGCCGGGACGTCCCTACCAGTACCTCTTCGAGGCGCTCGGCGCGACCTCGGTGACCGGCCGCACCCGCACCATCGGCGCTCGGCCCACCCGCGTGCGACTCGCCTCGGTGGCGTGCTCGAACTATCCCGCCGGGTTCTTCAACGCCTATGGCGCGCTGGCGGCGCGTGACGACCTCGACGCCGTCCTCCACCTCGGCGACTACATCTACGAATTTCAGAACGGCGACTTCGGCGACGGCACCGACCTGAAGCGGGTGCCTGACCCGGAGCACGAGGCGGTGACGCTCGCCGACTACCGGCGCCGGTACGCGATCTACCGCACCGACCCCGACCTGCAGGCGCTGCACCGGAGCGTGCCGTTCATCGCCATCTGGGACGACCACGAATCGGCCGACAACGCCTTCTCGGGCGGCGCGTCGAATCACGACCCGTGGAACGGCGAAGGGCTCTGGCGCACGAGGCGCGAGGCGGCGGCACGGGCCTATCGCGAATGGATGCCCGTGCGCGAGCGGGCGGATCAACCGTTCCGCCTCTATCGCAGCTTCCGGTTCGGCTCGCTCGTGTCGCTCGCGATGCTCGACACGCGCACCTGGCGCGACGGGCAGGTGCAGCCCGACGACATCCGCGGGCTGCAGACCGCGCGGCGGCGCCTGATGGGCGCCGAGCAGGAAGCCTGGCTGTTCGAGACGATGCGCGCGGCCGGCCGCGAGAAGGTCACCTGGTCACTGGTCGGCCAGCAGGTGATGTTCGCGCCGTTCGGCCCCGCCGGACGCCGCGTCACCAACCCCGATGCGTGGGACGGCTACCAGGCCGAACGCGCCCGCGTGATGCAGCTGTTCGGGAGCCTGCAGAACGTCGTGGTGCTCACCGGCGACATGCACAGCTCGTGGGCCTTCGACCTGCCGCCCGATCCCTGGAAGGGCTACCGGCCCGACATGGGCATCGGCTCGGTGGGCGTCGAGTTCATCACGCCGGCGGTCAGCTCGGCCCCGTACTTCACGCCGGAGCAGGAGGCGCGCTTCGGGCCGCAGATTCGCGCGGCGCTGCCGCACCTGCGCTACTTCGACGGCGTGAACCGCGGCTACCTCACCTACGACATCACGCCGGACCGGTTCCTGGCCGAGTTCCACGTGACGGCGGACGTCCAGACGCGGTCGGCGGCCTCGGAGCGGGCAGCCGCCTTCGCGGTGGAGCCGGGCCTGCCCCACCTGTTGCGCGCCTGACGGGATCCGGCCGCCTGCCGGCCGGCTGATCGGGAGTATTCTCAGCGGATGCGCCGAGCCTCGTTTCTCTTCGCTGCCCTGGTGGCCGCCGCGGCCGGGATGGTCGTCAGCCAGCCCGTCACGCACGCCCAGGTGCGCCCCGTGTACGACATGGGCGCCGCCGGGCTGCCGCA
>CANIAI010000158.1 GCA_947465275.1 Acidobacteriota bacterium
CTCGTCGATCTCGCGTCCCGCGAGTTCCTCCGGCGAGGCGTAGTCGAGCAGCCGTCCCGTGTCGCCATCGAAGCCTGCGCGGGTGGCCAGGTCGAGCACGGGAATCTTGGCGTGTCCCCGCGCCGTGATCACCACGGAGTCAGGACTCAGGCCACCGTGCAGGTAGCCCGCCGCGTGCGCCTCGGCCACCGCGTCCGCGATCTGGATCGCATAGCCGACGGCGCGCCGCACCGGCAGCGGACGGCCGGCCATCTCGACCCGCAGCGGCTGTCCCTGCAGGAACTCGAAGGCGAGGTAGAGGGCGCCGTCAGGCTCCTCGCCCACCTCGTACAGCCGCGTGGCGTTCGGGTGCGAGAGCGCCGCGAGCGCCTGCGCGCGTTCGAGGAATGCCTCGCGCCCGCCAGGTGCGGTGTCGGGCAGCGCCACCGGCAGCCGCCTGATGACGACGGTGCGGCCGCGGCGCGTGTCCCGGGCCCGATAGAGTTCACCCGGACCGGCGGACGGCAGCCGCTCCAGCAGGTTGTAATGGTCGATGACGCCGATCGGTGCGACGGAGCTCAAGCCTGATCAGGTTTGTCGGCGAGTTCGAGGACGCTCTGCACCAGCTCCTTGGCGTCGCCGATCTGTTCGAGGACGAGGGCGATGTCCAACGTGGGGCGTCCGGGCAGGCGGGTGCTCTGGCAGTAGACGCCATGCTGCCCGACCATCGCGAGGGCGTCGGTGAGCAGGTCCATCGCCACCGCGAGACGGCCCCGGCCGGTGCCGAGCATCGTCTCGTGCACTTCCAGTGCGTCTTGGTGCTTGTCGAACACGGCCATCGGTCCTGACGTCCTCAGCCCTTCGTCGGCGGTTGCGCGGGACGGATCTCCACGCGGCTCGGGAGGCTGCGCGCGGGGTGGACGAGCAGTCCCGTGATCACGTCGGCCACGTCCTCGGGCGCGAGCTTCCAGTCATCTCCCGCAGCGGGAGACGCCGGCGCGTCGCTCCGGGCGCGGCCAAACTCGGTGCGTACCGACCCGGGCAGCACGTACGCCACGCGGATGCCGTCATGCCGCACCTCCTGCATCAGCGACTCGCTGAACGCGTTGAGCGCCGCCTTCGACGCGCAGTAGGCCGCACCGCCGGAGAACGGGTTCTTGCCGGCCAGGCTGCTCACGTTGATGATCCAGCCGCCGCCACGGGCGCGCAGGCGCGGCAGCGCCGCCTTGCAGCCGTTGAACACGCCGGTCAGGTTGGTCTCGAGCACGTCGTGCCAGCTCTCGAGGCTCATCTCCGACACGGGGCCGAACGTGCCGATGCCGGCGTTGTTGATCAGGATGTCGAGGCCGCCGAACCGGGTGACCGCGGCGTCGATGAGCTGCTCGACCTCACGGCTGCTCCGGACGTCGGCCTGCACGCCGAGGGCTCGCGGGCCAAGGTCGGCAGCGGCGCGGGCGGCGCGTCCCGCATCGGTGCCCGAGATGACAACCGACGCCCCGTCGTCCACCAGACGACGGGCAACCGCGAGGCCGATGCCGCGCGTACCGCCGGTGATGACCGCCACCTTCCCCTCGAGCAGCGCCATGACGCTATTACAATAACCCACGCATCCGATGACGACTGTCGCGATTCTGGGAGCCGGTGACCTCGGGGGCGCGACGGCTCATGCGCTCGCGGCGGCCGATCGCGTCAGCCGGGTGATCCTCGTCGACGCGGCGGCCGGCGTCGCGGCCGGGAAGGCGCTCGACCTGCAGCAGATGGGGGCGATCCTCGGCGTCCATGTGCAGCTGTCGGGTACCGACGACATCTCCCGCGTGACCGGCTGCGACGTCGTCGTCCTCGCGGATCGGTTCGGCAGCCACGGAGGCGGCCACAGCGAGTGGCGTGACGACGACGGTCTCGGCCTGCTCAGGATGTCCGCCACCGCCATCGGCCGTGCGCCGCTCGTCTTCGCCGGCATTGCCCAGGGCGGGCTCATCGCGACCGCGGCCGGCGAAGCCGGCATCGCGCGCGGCCGGCTGATCGGGTCGGCGCCCGAGGCGCTCGCGGGCGCCATTCGCGCCATCGTGGCGGTCGAGGCGCGCTGTTCCCCCGCGGAGGTGTCGCTCGCGGTCTACGGCGACCTGCCAGGGCACCCCGTCGTCGCCTGGAGCGATGCCTCCATCGGCGGGGCGGCCGTCGAGCGTGTGCTCTCGGCCGCGCAGCTCGCGCGCATCGAGTCGCGGGTCGGCCACCTGTGGCCACCCGGTCCGTACGCACTCGGCGCGGCGGCCGCTCGCGTCGTGCACGGGCTCGTCGAATCCTCCCGCCAGGCGGTGTCGGTGCTCACGATGCTGGACGGCGAGTTCGGGGCGCGCCGCCGCACTGGCGTCGTGCCGGCGCTCCTCGCACCGGCCGGCATCGTCCACGCGCGGACGCCTGTCCTCACCACCCGCGAACGCGTCCAGCTCGACAGCGCCCTTCGTACCTGAGGGGCCGGGTCACTCGTCTGACAGATACGATGGGCGAGATGTACCGCTGGTCTTCCCGCGCCCTGATGGCGCTGCTCACCTGCGCCGCCGCGCTCGGGATGACGCCGTGGTCGATGGTCGGGACGCCGGTGCGTGCCGAGACGCCGCCCATCGCGGCTCGCGCCCTGCTCGATCATGTGCGCCTGCTGGCCGCCGACGACCTGCGGGGCCGCGCCAATGGCTCCCCGGAGCTGGAACGCGCGGCAGACTACATCGCCGCCGCCTTCCGCCAGGCCGGCCTGACACCGGGCGGGGTCGACGGCACCTTCTTCCAGCCCTTCGCGCTCGACGCCGGACTCACGGTGGGTGCCGGCAACACCTTGACCCTCTCGAACGGCCGGCGGGAGGTGAGCCTCACGCTCGGGAAGGGCTACTACCCGCTTTCGGTCCCGCCGAACGACGACCCGGCGGTCCCGTCCGTCAGCCTGACGGGCACGCCGCTGGTGTTCGCCGGATACGGCATCTCGGCGCCCGGACTGCGCTACGACGACTACACCGGTGTCTCGGTGGCCGGGAAGGCGGTGATCGTCTTCAGCCACGAACCGCAGG
Organism: Acidobacteriota bacterium; assembly: GCA_947465275.1. Classification (GTDB taxonomy): domain Bacteria; phylum Acidobacteriota; class Vicinamibacteria; order Vicinamibacterales; family UBA2999; genus JBEBGV01. Next base: position 3,039 of record CANIAI010000158.1, read on the forward strand.
AGACGAACCGGTTCAGCCGCTTCAACGGCAGCCAGCCGATTCCCGAGTCGTCGCTGTACGCCAAGGCGCTCGCGGCGCGGAGCCGCGGCGCACGGGCGCTGCTGGTGGTCTCCGACCCGGTGCACGCCGTCGACCAGGCCAACTACCGGGTGTTCGGCGTGGTGCCGGACGCCGACGACTTCGGCATCCCGGTCCTGCGGGTGCACCGGGATGAGATCGCGCCGCTGCTCCTCGGCTGGGGACTCGACCAGTCGGTCAGGCAGATCGACGGCGACCTGGTGCCGCGCCCGCGTGAGCTCACCGGCGCGACCGTGCAGTACCAACAGTTCCTCGCGCGCGATCGGCGGACCGTGCGCAACGTCGTCGGCATCCTGCCGGCGCGGGGCGCGTCACCGTCGGACGAGGCGGTCGTGATCGGCGCGCACTACGATCACGTCGGCCTTGGCGGGCGCTTCTCGATGTCGCCGGAACGCACGGGCGAGATTCACAACGGCGCCGACGACAACGCCTCGGGCACCGCGTCGGTGATCGAGATGGCGCGGGCCGCGGCGGCCGACCCCTCACGATTCGGCCGCGCGCTGATCTTCGTCGCCTTCGCGGGTGAGGAACGCGGCCTGCTTGGGTCGAGGCACTACGTCGACGCCCCCGCACGGCCGCTGGCGGGGACGGTCGCCATGATCAACCTCGACATGGTGGGGCGCTCGCGCGGCGCGGTGGACGTCAGCGGGCTCGACACGTCGCCGTCGCTCGAGTCCGATCTCGCCCTCGCGGCGCGCGCGGCCGGGGGCATCACGGTCCGTCAGGAAGGCCCGGGCGGTGGGCGCAGCGACGATTCGTCGTTCCTCGACCGCAGGATTCCCGCGATCAACTTCTTCACCGGCTTCCACGGCGACTACCACCGTCCGGGCGACGACTGGCAGCGGATCGACGCCGAGGGCACGGCACGCATAGCCACCCTCGCCCTGGAACTCGTGGCCCGCATCGCCGCCCGCCCCGACCGCCCGGAGTTCGTCTCGTCCCGCTGACCTGCGGACCGGCGGGCGGCTGGCCGATAGACAGCAGTAGGCCAGAATTGCTGCCGGACACCCCCCGACCCCCCACGGGCGCAGGCACACCCCCGCCGCACGTCAACCGCGACGTCACGGGCTGGAACGGGCATGTTCGTGCAACCGCGCCGCTGGTGGCCGCCGATGCACCGGAAACCGGGTGGGTCGATGCCGCCCGGGTGTGTGATGCCGCCCTCGACGGACGGCGTGACGCGGCCGAGGCGCGGCAGGTCGGCCTCGACCGGGCGTTCGACACGCGCCTGCGCCTCGTCGCCGCCGACCGCCTGCTCCTGACCACGCTGCTCGGCACCCTGCTCGACGAGGCCCTCGGACAGGCCGCACCGGGCTCGCGTCTCTCCATCGAAACGACCGCGCAGGTCGCGCGTGACATCGTGGCGTTCACCGTCGCCCTCCGCGGTCCCGACGGGGACGGCGGGGCGGCTCCCACGCTCACGCCACCGGCCGCCGTGCTGACCGACCTGCTCGCGCCACTCGGCGGCACCCTGTGGCACGAGCGCACCTGTGCTGGCGCCCGCGTCGTCATCGAGATCCCGTGGGGCCTGCGAGGCACCGGTGCAGCCGCATCGGCCCCGCGCGTGCTGCTGATCTACCGTGACCGCGAGGCTGGCGCGCGGCTCGCCGCGCTGCTGGGCCGCGAGGGGTACGACCCGCTGCTGCTCGACACGCTTCCCGCGCGAGGCGACCAGGCGCTGCGCGTGCGGCCGGACGCGCTGCTCGTCGACTCAACGCTCGCCCGCGAGGTCCAGACCGACCTGGTCGACCTCATCAGGGACGAGTCGGGTCTGCATGCCGTGCCGGTGCTGGTGACCGTGCGCACCTGCGATCTCCCGCTCGCGGTCTGGCTGACCGGCTCGCCGCGCAGCCTCTGCGTGGACGAACCGTTCGAGCGCGCGGGCGTCGCCGGCGGGCTCGGCCGGCTCCTGGGCGATCAGTTGTCGTGACGGGGGCCCCCGCGCCGCACGGGACGGCGCGGGAGCATGTCGATGGCGGGTGGAACGGGGCTGGGATGCGTGGCGGACGTGTCAGGCGGCCGCGGCGACGGGCGCCCGGTGGAGCGTGAGGCCCTGGGCGTAGGCGCGCAGCCGCTCACGCAGCATCACGCGTCCGCGATGGAGCCTCGATTTCAAGGTCTGATCCTTCAGGTGCAGCCGGCTGCTGGCCTCTTCGGTCGTCAGCCCCTGGATGTCGCGCAGCAGCACCGGTTCCCGGTAGATTTCCGGCAGTTCCTGGATGGCCTCGGCGACGGCGCCCCGGAGCTGCCCGCGCAGCATCTCTTCGTCCGGCATGCGTGACCAGTCGGCCGGCTGCCGCGGCGCGCGGGGGCCATCCTGCGCGTCCTGGGCGGCCGAGGCGCGGTCGCGCTCCTCGGCGGTGGCCCGGGCCAGGCGGTTGGTCCGCAGGCGTGACATCGCCGTGTTGAACGTGATCCGGTAGATCCAGGACGAGAGCGCCGCGTCACCGCGGAACGCGCCCACCTTGCGGTAGACCTTCATCAGGACGTCCTGCGTCACTTCCTCGGCGTCCTCGCGGTTCTTCATGTGCCGCATCGCCAGCTGGAAGATACGGGCGCTGTAGCGGTCCGCGAGCTCATGCACCGCTCGCTCGTCGCCAGCCTGGAGACGAAGGATGAGCTGGCGGTCCTCTGTCCTGTCCATGAGCCTTTCCATATGTCCGTCTATGCCTCTGGGGAGTAGAACACCGACCACATTGGTCTTATTCCCGGCCCCGCGACTGTGACGTGCGCGCACAAGACTCATATCCGGCCCGCCGCGGCGTCCGGTTCGTGTTAAATACAGCTACCTTCGTGTTTGCGGTCTTCCTCGTCGTCACGACACTGATCCTGGTGAACGCCATCTACGTGGCGGCCGAGTTCGCGGCCGTCAGCGTCAGGCGCAGCCGTGTGCAGCAGCTCGCGGACGAAGGCAATCCCCTCGCGGCCTGGCTCCGCCCGATCCTCGAGTCGCCGGCGGCGCTCGACCGCTACATCGCCGCCTGCCAGATCGGCATCACGCTCTCGAGCCTGGTCCTGGGC
>CANIAI010000159.1 GCA_947465275.1 Acidobacteriota bacterium
GACCAGCGCCTCGGTGCCGCGGCTGATGCCGGTGTAGAGCGTGCGGACGAGGACGTCGCCCGGCCCGCGCGCGGGCAATGGCTCGGCGCGGATCTCCCCGCGTCCGGGCGCGATCGCCCAGTAGGCGTCAGTCGTCACGGCGCTCATTCTGGCGTGTTCCACCCGCGCGATACAATCCCCGCACCGTGCCTCCCGCCCGTCAGCAACTGCTCTTCTTCGGCCTGATCGGCGCCAGCGTCGTCACCGGTCTCGCCACGCTGCTCGCCCGCGTGGCCGGCCCGGCCGGCGCGTTCGCGCCGCTGGTGTCCGCCCTCGTCTATATCGCCGTGCTCGCCGTGGCGCTGGCCGGCATCGACCGTCACCACCTGTTCCCGCGACTCGGCACCGCGAACCTGGTCACGCTGCTCCGCACGATCCTGGTCTCGGTGCTCGCGGGCTGGCTGGTCGTGCGCGACCCCGGACCCATTGCGCTCGTGGCCACCGTGCTTGCGACGATCGCGGCCTGTCTCGATGCCTGGGACGGCCCGCTCGCCCGCCGTTCGGGCATGGCGAGCGCGTTCGGCGCGCGCTTCGACATGGAGGTCGACGCGCTCTTCATCCTCGTGCTCTCGGCGCTGGCGTGGCGGTGGGACAAGGCGGGCGCCTGGGTGCTGCTCTCGGGCGCGCTCCGGTACCTGTTCGTCGCGGCGTCGTGGGGGCTGCCCTGGCTCAACGCGCCGCTCGGCCCGAGCCTGCGGCGGAAGACGATCTGCGTGGTGCAGATCGTCGGGCTGATCGTGGCGATCGCACCGGTCATCACGCGGCCGCTGAGCGAGATGGCGGCCGGGCTGACGCTGGTGCTGCTGGCATGGTCGTTCGTGGTGGATGTCGCGTGGCTGGCCCGCGCGCGTGCCGCGTCCGCCTAGGAGGGCGGCTCCGGCGGGCCTAGAGGGACGAGAGCTGGTGGCCCAGCTTGTCCTTCTTGGTCTGCAGGTAGCGCTGGTTCGATGCCGAGGCCGGAATCTCGATCGGCAGCCGCTCGCTGACGACGAGCCCATCGGTCACCGCGGCCAGCTTCTTCGGGTTGTTGCTGAGCAGCCGCACCGACCGGATGCCGAGGTCCCGCAGCATCAGGATCGCGACGCTGTAGTCGCGCAGGTCGGCGTCGAAGCCGAGCCGGTGATTCGCCTCGACCGTGTCGTACCCCTGCTCCTGCAGCGCGTACGCCTTGATCTTGTTGGCGAGCCCGATGCCGCGCCCTTCCTGGTTCAGGTAGAGGACGGCGCCCCGTCCTTCGCTGATGACCCGGCGCATCGCCGTGTGCAACTGCGCGCCGCAATCACAGCGCGCCGACCCGAAGATGTCGCCGGTGAGGCAGGCCGAGTGGAGCCGGACGACCACGTCCTCCCCCGCGCCGATCTCGCCGTGCACCATCGCCACGTGCGTTTCGCCGTCGCGCGTGTCTTCGAAGACGTGCACCGTGAAGGGGCCGTACTCGGTCGGCAGCGCGGCCGTGGCGACCCGCCGGACGTGCGGAGCTCCCCGCAGGCGGGCGAGGAGTCTGCGAACGGCGCGGGTGAATGCCTGCATCCTGATGACGGTCTTGGGCTTTGGTCGAACCACGAGGTATCGTGGAACAACGCATGTCCATGGTAACAGACCGGCCGCCCCGCTGGCCGGGGCTTCGGCTGGCATTCGCCCTGCTCGTCCTCGACGTCGCCCTCACCTTCCAGAACATCTGGCCCACGCCCGGGGTGAAATGGACCGGCGGACTCTCGGTCGAGCTCGGGGCCTGCCTGCTGCTCTTCGGCGCGCTTGCCGCCTGGCGCGGGCGCGTGCCCCGGCTGCTGATTGGTGCGCTGGCGGCGTTGGGGGTGCTGCTCGTGCTCGGCCGCTACGCCGTGGTGACCGCGCCCGCCCTGTTCGGCCGTGACGTGAACCTCTACTGGGACCTCCGCCACGTCCCCAACGTCATCGCGATGCTGGCCCGGCCGGCGTCGTGGCCGCTGACGGTCGCCGTGCTACTCGCCGTGATTGCCATCCCGGGCGCGATCTTCCTGGTGCTGCGGCGCGCGCTGCGCGAAGTGGCGGGCGCGATGATCGAGACGCCCGAACGCCGCGCCCTCGCGGGCCTCGGCGCGCTGCTCGTGGTGCTCTTCGCCGCGCAGCGGCTGACCGCCCCGACCGGTGAGTGGGAAGGGTGGACGGAGCACCGGCTCGCGGGGGTCCTCGACTTCCCGTCGCCGGTCTCGGCCACGTACGCCGGGCAGATTCGGACGCTGAGCCGGCAGCTCTCGGGCGCCGCCGCGGCGGCCATCGGCCCGAGTCCCGACCTGCAGGCCTCGCTCGACGGCGTGCAGGGGGCGGACGTCGTTGTCTTCTTCGTCGAGTCGTACGGCGCCGTCGCGTACGACCGCCCCGCCTTCCGCGATGCGTTGCGCGGCGCACGTGCCCGGCTCGCCACCGACATCGCCGCGAGCGGTCGTGATGTCGTGTCGGCCTTCGTCACCTCGCCCACGTTCGGCGGCGGTTCGTGGCTGGCCCACATCAGCCTGCTCTCGGGCATCGACGTGAAGGACGAGGACACCAACCAGATCCTGCTGACGCAGCAGCGCGAGACGGTGGTGTCGAGCTTCCGGAGCCGCGGTTACCGCACGGTCGCGGTGATGCCCGGCATCCAGACCAGCTGGCCCGAGGGGAACTTCTACCACTTCGACCAGATCTACGGCGAGATCCAGCTGGCGTACCCGGGTCCGCAGTTCGGCTGGTGGGCGGTGCCCGACCAGTACAGCATCGCGCGCATGGACGCCAACGAACTCGAGAAGCGCGACCGCCGCCCCGTGTTCGTCTTCATGCCCGGGGTGACGACGCATACGCCGTTCAGCCCCACGGCGCCCTATCAGCCCGACTGGCAGCGCATCCTGACGAGCGATCCGTACCCGAATGACCAGGCGGTCGCGGCGCTCTCGCAGGAGCCTGACTGGCTCGACCTCGGCCCGAGCTACACGCGTGCGCTCGAGTACGTCTACGAGTCGATTGGCGGCTACCTGCGCAACCGCCACGATCGCGACCTCGTCTTCGTCGTCATCGGCGACCACCAGCCGCCGGCGATGGTCAGCGGCCAGGGGGCCTCGTGGGACGTGCCGGTGCACATCATCGCCAGCCGTCCCGACCTGCTCGCGCGCCTGCAGCGCAGCGGCTTCGTCGCCGGCCTGGAACCGCCGCGTGCGCCGATCAGCCGCATGCACACGCTCGCGACGACGCTGCTCGAGGCGTTCAGTGGCGACGCGCGTCCGGCGGGCACCCCCGCCGAGTAGCCTCAGGTCCGCACGCCTGCCACGCGCGCCGCCGCGGTCGCGGCGCGCCGGACGCCGTCCCCCACCGAATGCGCCGCCATTCGTGCGGCAGGCCGAGGCACCACCCTTGCCCCACGCCCACCCAAGGGGGTGTCACCATGTACGGAACGATTCGGTCTCGATGGCTCGTGCGCACGCTGCTGTTCGCCGCGCTGGTCCTGCTGCCCGGCCGCGCCGGCGCGCAGATGAACTTCGCGGGCGTCTGGGTGCCGCTGTTCTCCGAGGACGTCGACGAGCGCATTCCCGGCCCGGCCGTCGGCGACTACCTGGGGCTGCCGATCACCGACGCCGCGCGCATGCGCGCCGACACCTGGGACGCGTCACTGCTCACGCTGCCCGAACACCAGTGCATCCCGCACCCCTCGGCCTACGGGTTCCGCGGCATCGGCAACCTGCGCATCTGGAACGTCGTCGACGACCAGACGCAGAAGCTCATCGCCATCAATACGCAGATTCAGTGGATGGAACAGAAGCGCCGCATCTGGATGGACGGGCGTCCGCACCCGCCCGCCTGGGCCGCGCACACGTGGCAGGGCTTCTCGGCCGGACGGTGGGAGGGCGAGACGCTCGTGGTCACCACCACGCACCTCAAGGCCGGCTGGATTCGCCGCAACGGGCTGCCGTTGAGCGACATGGCCACGATGGAAGACCGTTTCATCCGGCACGGTGACCTGCTCACCCATGTCTCGATCGTGAGCGATCCGTTCTACCTGACCGAGCCGCTCGTGAAGACCAATGGCTTCCGCAAGAGCCTCACGGCGCAGGTGCTGCCGTATCCCTGCGAGTCGGTTGACGAGGTCGTGCGAGAGGCCGGCAGCGTGCCCCACCACCTGCCGGGCCAGAACCCGTTCCTGCACGAGTTCGCGGATCGCTTCCACCTGCCGTTCGGGGCCACACGCGGCGGCGCGGAGACGGCCGACCCCAACTACCTGCGACAGCTGGCGGACTCACCGGCCAGCCCGGGACGGGATTTGCACCGCGGAGGGCATGCCCACTCCTGATTCCCGACCTGATGCACGTACCCGCTCCTTCGCGATCGTGACCGGCGCCTCGAGCGGGATCGGTCTCGAACTCGCCCGCCGCTGCGCGACGCACGGCTTCGACCTGCTGCTCTGCGCCGACGAGCCGCTCGATGACGCGGCCGCGATCTGTGCCCACGAGGGCGCGACGGTGGAAACGGTCCAGGCCGACCTGGCCACGACGGCCGGGGTCGAGGCGCTGGTCACCTCGGTCGGCGCGCGTCAGGTCGACGCGCTGCTCGCCAATGCCGGGCACGGCCTCGGCCAGGCGTTCCTCGACCAGGACTTCGATGAGGTGCAGCACGTCATCGACACCAACATCACCGGCACGATCTACCTGATTCACCAGGTGGGCCGCGCCATGCGGGCGCGCGGCGCCGGACGCATCCTGATCACGGGGTCGATCGCCGGCTACATGCCGGGCAGCTTCCACGCGGTCTACAACGGCTCGAAGGCGTTCATCGACTCATTCGCTTACGCGTTGCGCAACGAGCTGAAGGACAGCGGCGTGACGGTCACCTGCCTCATGCCCGGGGCCACCGAGACGAACTTCTTCCGACGCGCGGGCATGGAGGACACCAAGGTCGGCACGTCGGAGAAGGACGACCCGGCCGATGTGGCCAGGGACGGCTTCGACGCCATGATGAGCGGCGAGGCCGAGGTGGTGAGCGGCTGGACGAACAAGGTGCAGACGACGATCGCGAACGTCACCCCGAACGAGATGCTCGCGGAACAGCACCGGAAGATGGCGGAGCCGGGCTCCGGCCAGAAGAAGTAGCGGTCATGCGGGGGGCGCCGGTCAGGCCGTGAGGGCACGGTCGGCGAGCGCCCGTCCGTGCTCACGGTCGTCCCACGATCGAATCTCGGCTTCGAGCTGCGTGCGCAGCGCCGTCTGGCTGGGGTCGTCGCTGAGGGCGCCGTAGGCATCGACGAGCAGCGCCCGCAGTCGGATAACGTCCTGCAGCAGGCCCGGCACGTCTTCACGCGCGTGCGCCATGAAGGCGGCGTCTGCCTCGACCTTCTGCCAGGCGAGCGCGTAGAGCGTCTTCGGCACGCGGAAGCCGCGTACGCACGGGTAGGTGCGGCCATCACCGATCGTGCTGGGGTACTTGTTCTCGAGCCGGCGGACCGGCCAGGGACCCGGCGAGGCGGCGCCGGCACGGGTGCGGATGACCTCGAGTTCCAAGCTGGTCACGACGGCGGCTCCTTGGTGCGTCCGGCCATCCCCCGCGCCCTGCGCGCGAGGGAAGACCGGCCGCATCACCGGAATCGGCGTGACCCCGCCTGTCCTTGAATGGGACAGACGAGGGAACGGTGTCTCAGAATCCGACGTTGGTGGCCGGGCAGCCCGGCACCTGGAAGTTCTGGGCCGCGGCCGTCTCGCAGAAGGCCTTCGCGTTGTTCGCCTGGCGGCGCAGGTGGTTGATCGCGTCGGTGTAGCTGTTGATCTTCCCGTGGACGGCGAGGTCGCGCTCGACGTCGAGGTTCCAGAACTTCACCGTCTCGGGGTAGCTGTTGCCCCAGTAGACGAGGTCCCAGTTCTCGTCGACGAGGTCGCCCTGCGACAGCGTCTTCGCCGCCGGCGCGTAGGCCGCGACGGCATTGGCCATGTGGCTGTTGTTGATCGCGCGGTAGACGACCACTTCCATCGTGTCGTCCTTCAGCACCAGCGTGTCGTCGACCGGCAGGATGCTGAGCGGCTTCGGGTTCCTCGCGAGGAAGTCGGGAAAGTGCGTGGCCGGCCGCGAGGCCATGTCACGGAAGATCTCGA
>CANIAI010000160.1 GCA_947465275.1 Acidobacteriota bacterium
GATCAGCGTGCACTCGACCCCGGTCAACTGCTCGAGGCGCCGCACGTACCGCTGCGCTTCGGCGGGCAGCGCTTCGAAGCGCGTCACGCCCTTCGTCGGGCTGCTCCAGCCCGGCAGCGTCTCGTAGATTGGCTCGGCGCCTGCCAGCGACCGGAGGTCGGCCGGGAACTCGGTGATCTCGCCGGCCGCCGTCCGGTAGCCGACACAGACCTTCACCTCGGACAACCCGTCGAGCACGTCGAGCTTGGTCAGCGCGAGGCCGTCGAGCCCGTTGATGCGGGCCGAGTAGCGGACGACGACGGCATCGAACCAGCCGCACCGGCGCGGACGACCGGTCGAGGCGCCGTATTCCTGGCCGCTCTCGCGCAGCCGCTCCGCGAGGTCGCCCGTCAGCTCGGTCGGCATCGGTCCCTCACCCACACGCGTCGTGTAGGCCTTCGCGACACCGAGCACGCCGCCAATCGCCTTGGGTGGCACGCCGAGTCCGGTGCAGATGCCGCCGACCGATGCGTTCGACGAGGTCACGAACGGATACGTGCCGTGATCGATGTCGAGCAGGGTCGCCTGGGCCCCTTCGTACATGACCCGCCGGCCATCGGCCACGAGCCTGGCGAGGAACAGCGACACGTCGGCGACGAACGGACGCATCCGCTCGCCGTACTCGACCATCTGCGTGTAGACCGGCTTCCAGTCGAGCGTGGAGTCCTTGATGATCTGGTTTCGCGCGTGAACGTTCTCGCGCACTTCCTGCGCGAGCGCGTCACGGTCGCCGAGCAGGTCGCACACGCGGATGCCGCGGCGGCCGATCTTGTCCTCGTACGCCGGCCCGATGCCGCGCGACGTGGTGCCGATCTTGCGTTCTCCGCGGCGCGCCTCGGAGAGGACATCGAGCTCGCGGTGGTACGGCAGGATGACGTGCGCCTTCTCGCTGATGAGGAGACGACCGTCGACCGTCACGCCGAGCCGCGCGATCTCCTCGATCTCCTTGAAGAGCGCCTGAGGGTCGATCACCACGCCATTGCCGATGACGCACGTCACGCCCGGGTGGAGGATACCGGAGGGAATCAGGTGCAGGACGAACTTCTGTCCCCGCACGTACACGGTATGCCCCGCGTTGTGCCCGCCCTGGTAGCGCGCCACCGCCGCGAAGTGCGGCGTCAGCATGTCGACGATCTTGCCCTTGCCCTCGTCGCCCCACTGTGCGCCGAGCACCGCGATGTTCATAGTCATGCAGCTGTATATCGTAAACCAGCCGCAGGAAGCGGGGCCACGTGCATCGTGGGCCGGATGTCAATTGAAAGAAACTGTGCGCGTCCACCTTGACAAGGTTCACGCCCCTTCTTACCTTCTGATCTCACCCACGCGTTTCCCGCACGCCCGTCACCGCGCCTCAACCCATGTCGTTTGACATTCCTCGACGCGTATCCGAACATATGCGTCCTCCGTTCGACTCACGATCGTTGCGCGTCGACGCGGGTGAACTCTCCGACACACATCGCATCACCGGTTCGATCGTCATCGTGGATGTCCATGATGGCCGCACCGGCGATCGTCAGGTATATGCCACGCTGAGCCGGATGGTTCGCGAGGCCGTCCGCGCGACGGGCCGCACCCAGGTGCAGGCGCCACGGACACGACAGGCGCTTCGCCGGCCTGCCTCCTCGACCGAGAGAGGCCCGGGCGGCGGGGCCGGGAGCAGATGGCAATGAACGGTCCCCTGGCCGGCTTCGAACGGCGGGTCGCGAGTGCGCTCGACGCAGCTCCCTCCCGGATTCCGGTGGTCATCGGCGGATGCGGCACGGGCCGGACGCAGCTCGCGGAGCGCCTCCGCGACCGCATCGGCCGAGGCCTCGCGCAGTACGTCGACATCGAGCACGCGGCGACCACGCCCGAGCGCTTCCTCCAGGCGGTCACCTCGACCTCGCCGTTCGCCTGGCACACCGACAACCGCACCCCGTCGACCCCGCGCGCCGCGTTCGACGCGCTCCTCGGTTTTCTCGACAGCGCCCGCGCGCCGGGCGGCGAGCCGGCGACGTTCATCCTCGACGAGGTGCTCGAGATCCGGACCTTCGAAAGCTTCCCCGGGCTGCGGCACGTCATGCACGACCTCACGGACGCGCTGGCGAAGAGCAGCAACCGCTTCGTCCTGACGACCCGGTATGCCCAGCGCGCGTTCCGGGCGCTGCGGGACGCCTCGCCGCGCTACGAACTGCTGCCGGTGCCCGCCCTGACCCCGGCCGACGTCTGCGACGTGCTCGCGCCGACGTTCAACAACTACGAACAGATGCCGAGCGACGACCGCGACTACCTCGGCCGCGCCGTGCAGGCGCTCACCGACGGGCGCGTGTCGTACGTGGCTGAGCTGGGCCGCGCCATGGGCACCACGCGCGGGCACGGCGCCGACCCCATCAGCGCCCTGGCCGAGCTGCTCTCCCCTGATGGCACCCTCGACCGCTGGTGCCGGTTCCGGTACGAGCTGCGCCTGCATCGCGCGCGCGGCTACGGAGCGCTGAAGGCCATCCTCGATATCCTGTCGCACGAAGAGCCGCTGACGCTGACCGAAATCTCGCAGCGCCTGCACCGCACCCCCGGCTCGACGAAGGACTACCTCTCGTGGCTCGAGGACGTCGACCTGGTGACCTCGCGGCAGAAGCGGTACAGCTTCACCGACCCGCTGCTCCGGCTGTGGGTGGCGATGCACTGCCGTCCGAACCGCCCGTCCGAGGAAGAGGTCGTCCGCGACGTCCAGCGGTACGCGCTCGCCCGGGTGCCACAGACTGACGCCACGCCGGCGCTCGCCTACGCCGGGCTGCCCGCCACGGCCGACGAGCGCAAGAGCTGGGGCATCATCGAAATCGATTGACCCGCCTGCTCGCCTCGGGCCTGCTGCTTGCCGGCGCCCTCATCCTCCTGCTGCTGCCGCTGCGCCGCTCACCGTGGATCGACGTCGGATCGCGGCAGATCGACAACATCAGCGGCCTCGCGTTCGTACCCGCGCCGGGCGGGTCGGGGCAGCCCGACGGCAACACGCTCGTCCTCGTGCACGACAACAAGCTGCCGGACGAGCCGCGCGTGGGTCTGGTGCGGCGTGCCGACGGCCGGTACACGCCCCTCACGTGGCCAGCCGGCTACGCCCTGCCGTTCGACCTCGAGGCGGTGACCGCCGTTCCCGGCGACGACACGACCCTGCTCGCGCTCTCGTCCAACGGCACGGTCTTCGTGCTGACCCTCTCGGGAGGCACCCTCGGGCTGCGCGGGACGTTCACGCTGCCCGACCGGCAGGCGGGCGCCAACTTCGAGGGGCTGCGGATGCAGCGGGTCGGCGCGGTGCCGCTGCTGGTCTGGGGTGACCGGGGCACCGGCCGGCGTCCGGCGCGTCTCGCCTGGGGCCGACTCGACTTCGATACCTACACGGTCGACCGCGTACGGTGGGCGGCGCTGCAGGTGCCCTACCCGTCGAGCACTGACCCGGCCACGCGACACCTGACCGACCTCGACGTCACGACCGAGGGCGATGTCTGGATCGCAGCCGCCAGCGACCCCGGCGATCGGGGACCGTTCTATTCGGCCGTGTACCTCGCGGGGCGCCTGACCTGGCAGGACGGGCAGGCGACCTTCGCCCCGGCGCCGCGGCTCCGGACGATGACCGCCTTCGACCGCAAGATCGAGGCAGTGGCGATCTCCCCCGCCGGCATCGTCGTTGGCACCGATGACGAAATACTGGGCTCGGCCCTGACCACGCTGTCGCGCTGAGGGTCCGGGGCCGGCAGCGCCGGCACCTGCGCCGGCTACTCGCCGGGCTCCAGGAGCCCGAGCGCCTCGCGCGCCACCTGCTGCTCGGCCTGCTTCTTGGAGTGCGCGCTCGCGCTCGCCATCACCTCGCCGCCGACGACGACTTCGACCGTGAAGGTCTTCCGATGGTCGGGACCGCTCTCGCCCGACACCCGGTACTCCGGGAGTGACCGGCCCAGCGCCTGCAGCCGCTCCTGCAGCGCCGACTTGTAGTCGAGGCCGATGACCTTCTGCGTCGCTCCCGCCTCGAGCGCATCACCGAGCTCCCGCAGCAGGAAGGCCGTCACCGCCTCCAGTCCGCCGTCCAGGTAGATCGCGGCGATCAGCGCCTCGTATGCGTCGGCCAGGATCGCGGCCTTGAATCGGCCTCCGGTCTTCTCCTCGCCCCGGCCCAGGATCAGGTGCGGCCCGAGCTGCAGCGCCTCGGCGTGCCGCGCCAGCGAGTGGGTCGACACCACTGACGCCTTGATCTTCGACTTCTGGCCCTCGTCGAACTGCGGATACCGCCGGAAGAGGACGTCGGCGACGACGAGCCCCAGCACCGCATCGCCCAGGAACTCGAGCGATTCGTTGTCGGCCACGCCGCCCGACAGGTCTTCCGCCGAGCGTGACTTGTGCGTGAGGGCGTGTTCGAGCAGCCCGCGATCGCGGAAGCGGTAGTCGAGGCGCGATTCGAGCAGCTCGTACTCATCGCGCAGCCGTACCACCTTCTCGCCGACATCCTCCCGATGGCTCGCGATGACGCGCCGCGCGTCGTCCGCGACCGGCTCCGGCACGGCGATGCGAATCGAGCCGAAGGCGTTCACCGCCATGGGCAGGATGGCCTGCGTGTTCCCGGATATCCGGAAGCTCTCGATGCCCTGACTGTCGAGGAGCGCCGTGACGACGCTCGCCTCGATGTCCGAGGACGTGGTGAAGACGACTACAGGGGACGCCATGCCGACAGTGCTGATTCTACCGCTGCACCTTCAGCACGAGCATCGTCATGTCGTCGTGCTGCGGGGCGCCGGCCGTGAATCCCTCGATCTCGCGGAGGATCCGCTCGCGCAGGTCGTCGGGGTCCAGGTGTCCGTGCTGCTCGACGAGCGTGCAGAGGCGTGCCTCGCCGAACTCGTCGCCGGCCAGGTCCATCGCCTCGGTGATGCCGTCGGTGTACAGGACGATGACGTCATCGCCCGCCAGCGGCAGCTCCACCTCCTCGAGCACCCGCTCGAAGATCTCGCCGGCATCCAGCTTGAGCCCCACCACCATCCCCGAGGGGGCGAGCACCTGTCCCACCGGTCCCGCGCCGTTGGCCCCCTGCCCCGCCACGTAGATCAACGGACAGTGGCCCGCCCGCGCGTACGTGAACGTGCGCCGCCCGCTGTCGATGACGCCGTAGGTCATGGTGATGAAGGCACGGTCGTCGAGGTGCGGCGCGATGATACGGTTCGCGTCGATCAGCAGCTCGCGCGGCGAGGTGTGCGTACGACTCAGCGACAGGATCAGCCCCTTCAGCTCCGCCATGTACAGCGCCGCCGAGGTCCCCTTCCCGGCCACGTCGGCGATGAGCACGCCCGCGCGGCCGTCGCCCAGCGGCAGGACGTCGTAGTAGTCGCCGCCGACCTCGCGCGCCGGTTCACAATGGGCGCTGATGACGACGCCGGGCACGCCCAGCGGCCCCTGCGGCAGCAGGGACATCTGGATCTGCCGCGCGATCCGCAGTTCCTGCTCGAGCCGCTGCTTCTCGGCCCGCTCGATCAGCAGGTCTTCGACCGACCGAGCCATGATGTTGAACGACTCGGCCAGCTCGCCGAGCTGGTCGCGCTGCCGAATCGGAATCTTGTAGCTGAAGTCACCGTCACGCACGCGCTCGGTGCCGACGAACAGGTCGTGCACGGCGCCGGTGATCGACTTGGCGAGCGTCAGCCCCATCGCGAACGCGATGGTCTGGATCACCAGGAAGACGACCGCCACGACCGCGAGGCCGAGCAGCAGCAGCTGACCGAAGCTCAGGTTCCCCAGGCTCGCGAGCGGGGTCGCGGAGATCCGCCCATAGAGGCGGCCGACGTTCACGCCGATCTGCAGCGTCACGGTGCCGGCGCGTCCGGTGGCCCAATCCTGGTAATCGAGGAACGCCACCCACCGCAGGCGCTCGGTCAGGGTCCGGCGGAAGGGGTCGTCGGAGTCGTCGACGCTCGACGGCTCGGGCTGCGGCGGCGGCAGCACGACGTCGGGACGCCCGTCCTGCCCGACCGGTGCGAAGGCGCTCAGGCCGCCGACGTCGATGCCGGTCTCGGTGC
>CANIAI010000161.1 GCA_947465275.1 Acidobacteriota bacterium
CAGGTCGTTGATCGGTGCGTCGCCATGCCGCACGCGCTCGATGAGGGCTCCGTCCCTCGAGACGAGCCCCGCGACCGCCGCGCGGACGCGTTCCTCGGCCAGCCCACCCATCTCGAGCAGCCGTGCCTGGAGCTGTTCGAGCTCCTCCTGGAAATGCCGGACTGTGCGTTCCACGTTCGTCCTCCTCTGCGGCGCCGGCGCTAGCCGAAGCGTCCGGTGACGTAATCCTCGGTGAGCTTCTCGGCCGGAGCCGTGAAGATCTTGTCGGTCCGGTCGAACTCCACCAGCTTGCCGAGCCAGAAGAACGCGGTGTGGTCGGACACGCGCGCGGCCTGCTGCATATTGTGCGTGACGATCACGATGGTGTAGTCGCGCTTGAGGCCGTACACCAGTTCCTCGATGCGCTGCGTCGCGATCGGGTCGAGCGCCGACGCCGGTTCGTCCATCAGCAGGATCTCGGGCCGGATGGCCAGGGCGCGGGCAATACAGAGCCGCTGCTGCTGGCCGCCCGACATGGCGAGCGCCGACTCGTGGAGCCGGTCCTTCACCTCGTCCCAGAGCGCGGCCTGCTTCAGGCTCTCCTCGACGCGCCCCGCCAGTTCCGACCGGCTGGTCGCCATGCCGTTGATGCGCAGGCCGTAGGCGACGTTCTCGAAGATTGACTTCGGGAACGGGTTCGACTTCTGGAACACCATGCCGACCTTGCGCCGCAGCGCCACGACGTCGACCGACGGGCCGTAGATGTCCTGGCCGTCCACGCGGACCTGCCCATCGACACGCGCGCCCGGGACGATGTCGTTCATCCGGTTGAGCGTGCGCAGGAAGGTGCTCTTGCCACAGCCGGAGGGGCCGATGAAGGCCGTGACGACGTTCGGCTGGATACGCACCGAGATGTCGTGCAGCGCCTGCTTCGGGCCGTAGAAGAACGACAGCGCCTCGGCCTCGATCTTCGGCGCTCCGGCGGGGCCGGTCCGGGACGGCCGCGCGGGCACCGGGTGGGGTGGAAGGGTGACGGTCGGGGACATGACTCAGCTTCTCCGAATCCGGGTGACACGCGCCGCGGCCAGCCGCGCCAGCAGCGAGCAGATCAGCACGAAGGTGACCAGCACGAGGGCGCCGGCCCATGCCTGCCGGTGCCAGTCCTCGTACGGCGAGATGGCGTAGGTGAACAGCTGCACCGTGATCGACGACACGGGCTGCGTGAGGCTCGTGGAGAAGAACCGGTTGTTGAACGCGGTGAAGAGCAGCGGGGCCGTCTCACCGGCCACGCGCGCCAGCGCGAGCACGACGCCGGTGATGATACCCGGCAGCGCGGCCGGGACGATCACGCTGAAGACGGCGCGGGCGCGCGTGGCTCCGAGCGCGAGCGCCCCTTCGCGCAGCGCGCCCGGGACGAGCAGCAGCAGTTCCTCGGTGGTGCGCGTGATGATCGGGATCATCATGATGCCGAGCGCGAGGCCGCCGGCCAGCGCGCTGAACTGCTTGAAGGGCAGCACCGCGACGCCGTACGCGAAGACGCCCACGACGATCGACGGGACGCCGTTCAACGTGTCGGCCGCGAATCGGACGAGCGACGAGAAGCGGGTGCCGGGGTACTCCGCCAGGTAGACGCCGCTCAGCACGCCAATGGGCACGGCAAAGAGCGCCGCCAGGCCGGTGAGCATCAGCGTGCCGACGATGGCGTTGGCCATGCCGCCGCCCGTCTCGCCGACCGGCCTCGGCATGTGGGTGAAGAAATCGAGCGAGAGCGCCTGAACGCCCTGGCTGATCACGAAGAAGAGGATCAGGGCCAACGGGACGAGCGCCAGCAGCACCGCGAGGCCACACGCGCCCACGAACAGTGCGGAGATGACCCTGCGGACGCCGGTGCGCCTCATACGGCCCTCGCCGGGCTGCGCCGCGCCATCATCCAGATCAGGCCGCGCGACAGGCCGTTCACCAGCAACGTGATGATGAAGAGCACCAGGCCGATTTCAACCAGCGCCGAGAGGTAGAGCGCGTCGGTCGCCTCGGTGAACTCGTTCGCGATCACGGCCGCCATCGTGTACTGCGGCGCGAACAGCGACGCCGAGACCTGCGGGTTGTTGCCGATGACCATGGTCACCGCCATCGTCTCGCCGAGCGCGCGGCCGAAGCCGAGCATCACGGCGCCGACGATGCCGGTGCGTGCGTAGAACAGTGCCGCCCGAATCGCCTCGAACCGCGTGGCGCCGAGCGCATAGGCCGCCTCGCGCTGCGCCAGCGGCACCGTTTTCAGCACCTCGCGCGCGACGGCGGAGGTGAACGGCACCACCATGACCGCCAGGATGAGCGCGGCCGAGAGCATGCCGACCCCGAGCGGCGGGCCCGAGAAGATTGGCAGCTGACGCAGCCCCTCGGGCATCGACGCCTCGAGCGATCGGACGGCCGGGACGAGCACGAAGATGCCCCAGAGGCCGTAGACGATCGACGGAATCGCCGCGAGCAGCTCGGTGAGGAACGTGAGCGGACCGCGCAGCCAGTGGGGACTCAGCTCCGAGAGGAACACCGCGATGCCGAGCGCCACCGGGGCGGCGAGCAGCAGCGCGGCGATGGAGGAATAGAGCGTTCCCCAGATGAAGGGGAGCGCCCCGAACTGCCCGCCGACCGGGTCCCAGAGCGAGGTGCGCCAGAACCCGAGGCCGAAGCGGTCGATCGACAGCCACGACTGCCGCACCAGTTCGAACCCGATCGCCGCGACGATCAGGACGAGCAGGAGGGCGAAGGTGCCGACCGCGAGGCGAAAGCCGAGGTCCCTGGAACGCATCCGGTGGAGTGGAACGGTGCCGTACTGGGCGCTGCCTTACTGAACGGCGATCGTCTTCAGCGCCGCGAGCTCACGCTCGACGACGTTGGCGGGCAGCGCGGCGTACCCGAGCTCCGTGGCGAAGGTCTGGCCGCCGGTCAGCGCCCACGTCATGAAGTCGACCATCGTCGTCGCCTTGGCCTTGTCGGTCGGGTTCTCGTAGAGCAGGATCCAGGTGAACGACGAGATCGGGTAGGCGCCCGCGCCGGCGGCGTTCGTGATCGACACCCGGAAGTCGGCCGGCATGTTCGCCGCCGCCTCGGCCGCCGCCTTCGTCACCGCGTCGGTGGAGGCCTTGACGAACTCACCGGCGGCGTTCTGCACGGCGCCGAAAGCAATCTTGTTCTGGAGGGCGTAAATCAGCTCGACGTAGCCGATGGATCCGGGGGTCTGCGACACGAGCCCGGCGACGCCTTCGTTCCCCTTGCCACCCACGCCGACCGGCCACATCACCGAGGTGCTGACGCCGACCTGCTGCTTGAACGCGGGCGAGACCTTCGAGAGGTAGTCGACGAAGATGAACGTGGTGCCCGAGCCGTCCGACCGGTGGACGACGGTGATGTCGCTCGCCGGCAGCTTCGCGGAGGGGTTCAGTTTCACCAGCGCCGGGTCGTTCCACTTCGTGATCCTGCCGAGGATGATGTCGGCCAGCACCGCGCCGCTGAAGTGCAGGTCACCCGAGATGCCGGGCACGTTGTAGACCGGGACGACCGCGCCGAGGACGGTGGGGAAATGCAGGATGCGCCCCGGGGCGCCCGCGAGCTGCTCGTCGGTCATCGGGCCGTCGGTCGCGCCGAAGAAGACCGTCTGGCTCGACACCTGGCGGATGCCGCCACCGGAGCCGATCGACTGGTAGTTGATCCGGACGGTTGGGTGCGTCTTGTTGTACTCGGAGAACCACTTCGAATAGATCGGATACGGGAAGGTGGCGCCGGCGCCATTGATCTGGCCCGCCTCGCCGGCCTGGTCCGCCGGCTGTCCTGCGGGGGTGGACGACCCGCCGCCGCACGCCGCCAGGAGGACGGCGCAGAGCGGGACCCACGCGAATCTCGTCATCATCTGCATCATGCAGATGACGATAGACGGCGGGAATTTCGCGGTCGTTTCCGCGCTGTTAAATCTGTGTAACGCGGTCGTGACTCGACGTCATCGGGCCGTCAGGCACCGGGAAGCGCTTCCAGGACCACCGGCTTGCCCACCTGCCGGGCGAATGGCTCGAGGTGACGGTTCGTCGCCCAGACCTCGAGCTCGGCATCGCCGCCGCTGACCACGCCGACGACGAGGTCGGTCCCGCGGTCGCGCAGCTCGAGCGCCGACACCACCTGTCCGTGGCTGCGGTCGAGGCTCTCGGCGACGCGCAGGATGGCGGCGAGCGTCCGCACCGCCTTCCGCATCGAGCGGGGCAGCCCGGCGAACTCGCGGTGGCTGCGGCGCGCCACACCGCGCCGGTGGTAGCGGGCGACGAGCGCCATCACTTCGATCTCGTCCGGGCTGAACCCGCGCAGGTCGCCGTTCTTGATCAGGTAATACGAGTGCTTGTGGTGGCCCTGGTAGCTGATGTGCGCGCCGATGTCGTGCATCAGCGCCGCGTATTCGAGCCACTCGCGCTCCCGGTCGGACAGCCCGTGCATCGGGCGGGTCTGGTCGAACAGCGCGAGGCAGAGGCGCACCACCTGGCGCGCGTGCTCCGCCCGGTAGTTGCAGCGCTCGGCCAGTTCGAGCGTGCTCCGCCGCCGCACGTCGGGCACCCGATCGACATTGGCGATCTCGCGCCGGTGGCGCCGCACGTAGTCGAGGACGATCCCTTCGCGGAGCGCGAGGTCACAGAGGGTGAGGTCGCTCGCGCCGAGCCGTCTGAGCAGCGTGTCGAGCAGCACCGCGCCGGCCACGATGATGTCGGAGCGGCGGGGGTCGAGTCCCGGCACGGCGAGCCGCTCGTCCAGCCCCTCACGCGACAGCCGCTTGCGCGCGCGTCGGATGTGCCGCACCGGGACCACGAGATTCCTGACCTCCCCCGGGGCGGTGCCGCGCTCGAGCGCCGTCGCGATCGTCCCGACGCTGAGGATCGTGCCGGACGTCCCGATGACGCGGTCGAATCCGTGGGCGACGATCTCGTCGCAGAAGGCTCCCGCCTGATCGAGCACGTGGCGGACGATTCTCCGTTCGTCACGGGTCGAGAGTGGGTCGCTCGTCACGAACTGCTCGGTGAGCCGGATGACGCCCACCTTGAAGCTCTTCGCGAGTTCGATGCCGGCGGCCGTGCCGAGCGTGATCTCGACGCTCCCGCCCCCGATGTCGATGACCACCGCGTGGCCGGCGCCCACGTCCACCCCGTACACGGCGGCTTGATGGATGAGCCGGGCCTCCTCGGTGCCGGTGATGACGCGAGCGCGGATGCCGGTCTCGCGCTCGATTCGGGCCAGGAACTCGCCGCCGTTCACCGCCTCACGGGTGGCGCTGGTGGCGACCGCGCGGACGCGGTCGACCTTGTGCGCGTCGGCGAGTCGCTTGAAGCGGGTGAGTGCCTGGAGCGTGCCGGCCATCGCGTCAGCCGTCAGCTGACGGCCGCCGAGGCCGCCGGCGCCGAGCCGCACCATGGCCTTCTCGCGGTCGATCACCTCGAAGGATGAGTCGGGGCGCACCCGCGCCACGATCATGTGGACGGAGTTGGTGCCGATGTCGATGGCGGCGATACGCATGGGCAGCCTGGTCCGTTACACCGACAGGATATAGTCCCGGCAACATCCCTGCATCACCACTCGAGCATGTCGAAGCTGCCCCTGAGGCCTCCCTCCGACCGGACGAGCCGGCGCGCCGAGCAGGCGATCGCCCCGCCCGTCCGCGTACTGACGAGCGCGCTCCCCGGCGTACGCACGGGAGACCCCGAGGCGCTGCACCAGGCACGCGTCGCGACGCGCCGCCTGCGTGAGGCGCTGCCAATGCTCGGCGACGGCCACGGCGGACGCCGGCTGTCCCGCAAGGTCCGTTCCCTCACGAAGGCGTTCGGGACGGTGCGCGACCTCGATGTGGCGCTGGCGACGCTGGATGAAATCGAGGGCTGGGGCGTACCGGAGGCCGCGGTCGCGCGCCTGCGTCGCGTGGTGCGCCGCGAGCGGACCGACAGCCAGCCGACGCTGCTCGACGCGCTCGACCGCTGCAACGTCGAGAAGCTGGGGCGCAAGGCGCTGGCCCGAGCCCGCAAGGCGCGGAACGACCCGAAGGCGCATGG
>CANIAI010000162.1 GCA_947465275.1 Acidobacteriota bacterium
CCTGCGCGAGGCGGTGCCGGCCGCCGTCAACGCGGCGGTGGCCGCCGTGAAGGCGAGCGATCCTGAGATTCAGAAGACCGCGGGCGACTTCATCGTCCCGTTCGGGGCACTCGGCACCTCGATCGCGCGCTACCGTGAGGCATTCGAGTCACGCGGGCTGCCGTACGCCATCTGGGGACATGCGTCGGACGGCAACCTCCACCCGAACGTCGTCCCGCGCACGCGCGACGAGATGACGCGCGGACGAGAGGCGCTCGTCGAACTCGGCGGCGACGTCATCGCGATGGGTGGCGCACCGCTCGCCGAGCATGGCGTCGGGCGCAACCTGCTGAAGCAGCACTTCCTGCGCGATCTGTACGGCGACGCCGGCATCGCCGGCATGCGCGAGGTGAAGCGCGCCCTCGACCCGGGCTGGAAGCTCGCGCCAGGCGTCCTCTTCCCGCCCTGAGGCCGCACCGAGCCGGCACTGAGCCGGGCTGCGGGAGTCCGGGCGCCCGCGTGTCAGGCGCGCACGAACCCCGCGGACGTCCGCACCGGCTTATCGCTCGCGGCGGCGAGGATGGCGCCCGCGCTGCCGCCCCACACCAGGTGCGAGGCCACCATCAGGCGGGTGCGCGTCGGGGGATCGTAGCGAGGTGACTGCCGGACGCCGAGCGCCGGCATCCATCCGAGATAGCTCGACGCCCAGACACCGAGGCCGAAGAGCATGCCGGCGCCTGGCATCGTCGCGCGCGCGCGGGGCGCGACAGCGCCGAAGATGGCGCCCGTCAGCGCGCCGTAGCCGAAATGGACGGCGAGCGTGAGGTTCTGCAGGTCGCGCTCGGACATCTCGCGGTGACGGCCGGCCTTCACCGCGAGCGCCTCGGCGACCTCGCGCGGCGGCAGCGGCCGCGGCGGCTCACCGGCGAGTCGCCGGTGCATCGCTTCCATGAAGAGCGTCATCGGGATCGTCGCCACCAGTCCTGCCATCGCTCCGGCCAGCATCCGGTTCATGCGTCCACCTCACAGGAGAAGGGACGACGCGGTCAGCGCCAGTCCCGCCACGAGCAGCCATGTCGGTCCGCTGGTCGAGGCCAGCGCCGGGGCGTGGGTCGCACCCGGGTCTTCCGCCGCGGTCGCCGAGACCCGCCCCATCACGGTGAATGTCCAGCCGATGGCCGCCAGCAGCAGCACCCAGCCGAGCGCGAGCAGTCCGCGCCCGAGCGGCGAGGCGAGCGGAATGCGCCAGCCGAGCAGCAGGAGCGACCCGACCCAGCCGGCGAACGCGGTGATGGCCAGCAGGCGCAGGCGTCCGAGTTCCCGTTCGACGGCCTGCCGTCGCAGTTCCAACCGAAGGGCGGCCTCGGCGCGGAGGCGCTGCTCCTCCATCTGCTGCCGGTCGAGTTCGAGGCGCGCGTGGTCGCGCGCGAACGCTTCCTTGAGTGCGGCCACGACGACACCGGTCAGCCGTGTCTCGATGTGCGCCCCCGCCGCCTCGAGGGCAGAGGGTGATGCGGCACCGACGCCGCCGTCTGGTCCGTGTCCCCTGGGGGCGGACGCGGACGCACCTCCACCGACCCGACGCACGGCGTCTCGGAGCGCCATGATCGTGTCGAAGGCCTTGACGAGTTGTCCGACGTTCACCGTCGGGTGAGATTCAAAGGGCGTTCCCGGCGGGCGAGCTGAGCCACGCCGCGCGAAAGCGGCGCTGGGCATCGGAGAGCGGACGTCCCGCCTCCTCGAAGGTCACCACCTCGAGCAGGTCCGACTCGACCAGCCGCACCTGACGCGTGAGGCGCTGCCCCCGGCGTTCGTACACGAGCGCCACGGTCGCGCCCGGACGCATCCCGACCAGCAGCCGCGAGACGTCGGCCGCGCGCCGGACCACGGCTCCGCCGAGCCCGACAATGACGTCCTCGCGTTCGAGTCCCGCGTCGTACGCCGGCGTGCCTGGAGTGACGAGCGCCGCGACCTGGGCGCCGCCCTCGGCGTCGTTCAGGCGCAGATCGCCGAGCGATGCCACGCCCGGACGCGCGCGCCGCAGCAGCAGCCCGGCCAGGCCGAGCAGGTGCTCGTAGTCGGGCAGTTCGCGCCCCTGGATGAACCGGGTCACCACGCTCTCGGCGAACGCGGCGTCGCCTGAGACCTCGGCGAGCACGCGCCGCACGTCGTCCACGCTGTAGGGCCGATCGACGTAACCGGGCTCACGCGCCGCCGATCGTCCATGCTGCACCCAGAGGGCGCGCATCACCGCGTCGAGCGTCACGCGGCCGTCGCTCCGCTCGCGCAGCATCAGGTCGAGCCCCGTGCCGAGCGCGCCGCCCCACGTGTAGTACGAGAGGAAGCTGTTCGGGAAGTCGGTGCGGTCCATGGACGTCGCGGCATCGACGAACGGTGCCATCCGGCTCATCTCCTCCAGCGAGCGGACGCGGCGTCCGGGGCTGGTGATCGTCTCGACGATCATCCCGCCGACCTCCGCCGTGAAGTCACGCAGGCTCTGCAGCCCGGCGCGCGCCAGCACCAGCGGGCCGTAATAGTTGGTGAACCCCTCCGCCAGCCAGAGCTCACCCGAGACGTTCACGTCGTCGAGGTCGAACGGCTCGAGCGTCCGTGGGCGGATGCGCTCCACGTTCCACGAGTGGAAGAACTCGTGCGACAGCGTGCCGAGCAGGTCGTCGCGCGTGCTCCGGAGCGAGCCGCCAGACGTCATGATCGTGCTGTTGCGGTGCTCCATGCCGTCGCGCGCGGCCCACGGCAGGTAGTCGGCGATGAAGGTGTAGGTGCCGCCGTCGTACGGGGCCAGTTCACCGAACACCGCGCCCGCCTCGCGCACCACCTTCTCGGCGTCGCGCGCGAAGGCCTCGACCTCCTGCGGCGTCCCGTCATGGTGCACGGCCATCCGGAACGAGGCCGCGCCGACGCTGAAGGTGCGGAGCTCGAACGTGCCGAACTCCGACGGACTGTCCATCAGGTACTGCAGGTTCGGCGCGGTGAAGGTGAGCGGATCGGCGGTCGGGAAGAGCTGCGTCGCCACCTGCCAGCCGCCCTCCCCCGGGCGCACGAACTGCACGCGCGCCGCCCGGCGATCGAGCCCCGCGGCCCAGACGAGCGCGGCCGGCATGTTGACGTGCGCGTGCGAGCTGTCGATGGCGAGGAAGGTGCCGTCCATCCGGTCGCCGAACACCCTGTAGCTGACGCGGACGGTCGACGGGTGCTCGGTGATGCGCCACCGGGACGGGCCGTACGGCTCGAGTCGCAGCGCCGCTCCGGCCGTGTCGGTGGCCCTGAGCTCGGACACGTTCTTGGCGAACTCGTGCAGCGCGTAGCGGCCCGGCGACGAGCGCGACATGTGGAGTTCGAACGGGCCCGCCGGCAGGTCGGGGAAGGTGACCTCCACCTGCATCCAGCGATGCTCGGGCTCCGGGAAGGAGAGGCGATACTCGACCGGGGCCTGCGCGTACGCCCCTGTCCCGCACAGGAGCAGCTGGCAGACGACGGCAAGCGCCAGGAGGATCGGGCGGAGCCCACGGGTCACCCCGCGATGCTAGATCAGCTGGTCGACCGGAGGAAGCGATGTTGCGCGGTAAGCTGGCCGGATGCGCGTGCTCGCCCTCGACGTCGCCCTCCTGCTGCCGGACCCGGTGGCGGCACTGGCGGTTTCGCTGAACCGACAGCTCCCGAGGGGCGAGTCGAAGGGCCTTGTACTCGATGACACCCACCTGCCGCACATCACTCTCGTGCAGCAGTTCGTCCCCGCTGACAGGATTGTCGCGGTGCTCGACGCGCTCGACCGCGTGGCCGCGGGACGACTGCCCGTCCCCATCGACGTGACCGGCGGGGCCAGGGGCAGCAGTTCGGTCTGGATGGGCATCCAGCGGACGGGACCCGGCGCCGCGCGGTTGACGGCGCTGCACGAGACGATCGTCGAGACCCTCGCGCCGTTCGAGGTCTCGGGGAGTGCCGACGCGTTCGTGGACGGGAACGCGCGCCCGGGCGACGTGCGGTGGGTCGCCGGCTACCGCGCCACGTCGTCAGGTCCGCGGTTCACGCCGCATGTCACCCTCGGACACGCGAGCCGGCCGCCGCGCCTCACGCCGTTCACCTTCGCGGCGACGACGCTCGCCGCCTGTCACCTCGGACGGTTCTGCAGCTGTCGCACGGTGCTGCGGCGGTGGGACGCCGGCAGCTAGCCCGCTAGTTCGGGCGCTGCCCGCCAGCCACGCCGGGCGGCGGTCCGCCTCCGGGGCGGCCGCCAGGCGCGACGCCCTCTGGTTTCGGCAGCGCCACGAGCGGCAGCGGACGACCTGGGTAGCGCGTCAGTGTCCGCCTGACGACGTCGGCCATCATGTCGACGAAGAGCGGGTCGTCATTGACCGAGGCCGCGCGCACCATGGGGATTCCCAGGTCGCGGCACACCTGCGCCGCCTCGTAGTCGAGGTCGTAGAGCACCTCGACGTGATCGCAGACGAAGCCAATCGGGCAGACGACGACCGCGCGCACGCCCTCGGCCCGGGCGTCCCGCAGGAAGTCGCAGACGTCGGGCTCCAGCCACGGGTCCTCCGGACGTCCGCTCCGGCTCTGGTACACGAGCGCCCAGTCGCGCCCCACACGCTCAGCCACCTTCTGCGAGACCTCGGCGAGCTGCTCGCGGTAGCGCGAGGTCGAGGCCATCGACACGGGGATGCTGTGCGCGGTGAACACGATGCGCGCCGCCGCGGCCTCGGCCGGCGGCAGCTGCCGCAGCGCGGTCTCGATATGTCGCGCGTTGGTCTCGATGAAGCCGGGGTGGTCGAACCAGCTCCCGACGAAGGTGATCTCGATGTCACCCGGACGCGTGGCGCGCAGCTCGGCCCGCGCGGCCGCGACGTTCTCGCGATACTGCTGGCAGCTCGAATACGAGTGGAAGGCCGAGGTGATGAAGGCGATCGCGTGCCGGACGCCGTCGTCGTACATCTGCCGCAGCGTGTCGGCGAGGTACGGATGCCAGTTGCGCATCCCGACGTAGACCGGCAACGCGGGTCCCTCGGCCGCGAGCCGCTGCCGCAGCCCCTGGGCCTGATGCATCGTCAGCTCGGTGATGGGCGAGACGCCGCCGAAGAGCTCGTAGTGGTGCGCCACCTCTTCGACGCGCTCGGGGCTGACGCGCCGGCCGCGCAGCACGTTGGCGAGGAAGGGACGAATGTCATCGAGACCCTGCGGGCCTCCGAACGAGACGATCAGCACCGCGTCGGCGCGCATCAGGACTCCTGGTCGCCGTCAGACAGTGGCGGCTCCATCGATTGTAGGTCGGTCACGAGGCGATAGACACCGGGCGAAAGCAGGGTCGCGAATCCGTCGGCCACGAGCGCGCGATTGCCGCGTCCGGCCTCTGCCCGCGACACCCCGATCACGCGCGCCAGCTCGCCGCGCACGGTGAGCCCGGCGCCCGTGAGGAACGTCCTCGCGAGCTCGCGCACGGCGTTCTCGCGGCCCAGGCGACGGCGGAGCGCGTCGGGGAAGCGGCCGACCGCGAGCGTCCAGGTGTAGGTGAACTTCGGTTCGTAGAAGACGGCGCCAGGCACCACGATCATCGCCGCCTGCAGTTCGTCCATCGCGCGGTTGAACTGCGGACGATCGGCGATGCCCGATTCATTTCGCAGCTCGGACGAGGTCATCTCCCACTCGCGCCGCAGCACCTTCAGGATCTGCTGCGCAGGCCTGCTCAGGCGCTTCGCCTCGTCCGTGCGCCGCACGCCCCAGATCGCGTGGAAATACGGGATCAGCCGGGGCGCGATGAAGAGGCTCCGGCCGCGCGCCAGCTTCGCGTAGTAGATGCGTCCGCGGCGGAGGATGTCGTCCTTCAGCGTCCAGGTCAGCGAGGTTTCGGGGTCCTTCTGCACGTGGCGTGGCAGCACCGCGTCACGCCGTCCGCAGACCGCGACGTACAGCGAGGGTCCCGAGCGCCGCGAGTCGGTGAGGCAGGCGGCGAAGCCGACCCGCTCGATGAAGCGCTCGGCCTGGTGTACCGTCTCGACCTGCCGGGTGGCATCGCGGTGCCAATGGTGGTCGCGA
>CANIAI010000163.1 GCA_947465275.1 Acidobacteriota bacterium
CACCGCCGCGCTCGCGCAGGCGGTCGGCCGCGGCCGGCGGTCCGCCGTTGGCACCTGGACCTTCGCCGGCGGCGGGCTCGTGGTCGAGGGGGGACGGCGCCCGGATCAGGACGGGCCGGGTCCGCTGCTCGCCCGATTGCCGTTTCCACCCGACTGGCGCGTGGTGATGGCCATCCCGACCGGGCCCGCCGCGGGTGGCGGCATCAGCGGCCCCCATGAAGAGGCCGCCTTCGCGGACCTGCCGGTGCCGGCCGAGGACGAGGTGCACCGTGTCTCGCACCTGGCCCTGCTCGCGCTGCTGCCGGCGGTGGCGGATGGCGACCTCGCCGCGTTCGGCTCCGCGCTGACGCGCATCCAGGAGATCACCGGCGGCTGGTTCGCCGAGGCGCAGGGCGGACCGTTCGCGGCCGGCCCGAGCGCCGACCTCGTCCGCCACATGCACGAGTGGCGGGTGCCTGGTATCGGCCAGAGCTCATGGGGACCAACGGTCTACGGCATCACCAGCGGCGCCGACGCGGCCCGCGCGCTCGCCGACCGCCTGCGTGCGGCACTCGACAGGCTCGGCGGCGGCCTCGTGCACGAGGGCGCCTTCCCGCTCGCCGGGTCCCGCACCTGGGTCACCTCGGACACGAATGTCTTGTCGCGCCCTTGAGGGCGACTGATAATCGCCGGCATGTACCTCCAGCCGAGTCGGCCTCGTCTTCGCCCGCGTGTCGCTCGTGGCGTCTCGCGCAGCCTGCTCCTCCTCGGCCTCTCAGCGACGCTCGGCGTCGCCCCTGCGTCCGCACAGACCAACGAGGCGATCCGAGCGCAGGCCACGCGTGAACGCCAGCCGATGCTCGACACGATGCGCGATCTCGTCGAGATCGAGTCGGGCAGCGCTGACGCCGAAGGACTCACCCGCATCTCGGAACTCATCGCGCAGCGGCTGCGGGCACTCGGCGGCACCGTCCAGTTCGTCGAGCCACCCGCCGACCACCCGCGCTTCGAAAACGCGCCCGCGCGTATCGGGCGCATGGTGCAGGCGCGCTTCACCGGCACCGGCACGCGGAAGATCCTGCTGCTGGCCCACATGGACACGGTCTATACGCGCGGCGCGATCGCCCAGCAGCCGTTCCGCATTGACGGCGACCGCGCCTACGGCCTGGGCATCGCCGACGACAAGCACGGGGTGGCGCTCATCCTCCACACGCTCGCGACGCTGAAGGCCTTGAACGTCACGAATTACGGACAGCTCACCGTCCTCATCAACGCCGACGAAGAGGTCAGTTCCCCCGGGTCGAGATCGGTGATCTCACGGGTCGCCGCCGAGCACGACGTGGTGTTCTCGTGCGAGGGGGGCGGCCAGAACGATCGCGTCAGCCTCACCACCGCCGGTACCGGCGCCCTGCAGCTCCACGTGAAGGGACGTGCCTCGCACGCGGGCAATGCGCCCGACGCGGGTCGCAATGCCGTGTACGAGCTGATGCATCAGGTGATGCGCACGCGCGACCTGTCGGACCCCGCGACCGGGGTGAAGATGAACTGGACCATCGTCGAGGGCGGCACCGCGCGTAACGTGATTCCGGCCGACGCGACGGCGACCGCCGACGTCCGCGTGCTGCGCGTCGAGGATTACGACCGGCTCGAGCAGGCGGTGCGCGAACGGATGCGCGACCGGCTCATCCCGGACACCGAGGTCTCGGTGGTGCTCGAGCGAACCCGGCCGCCGTTGCCGCTGCGTGAGCAGTCGCTGCGCGTCGCGGCACAGGCGCGGCAGCTGTACGCCGAGATCGGGCGCACGCTCACGGTCGAGGACCAGCCGTCCGGCGGCGGCACCGACGCGGCGTTCGCCGCGCTCCAGACGCAGGCACCCGTCATCGAGGGCATGGGGCTGCTCGGCGCCGGCAGCCACAGCAACGACCGTGAATTCGTGAACATCTCCTCCATCGAGCCGCGACTCTACCTGCTGACGCGGCTGATCACCGGCATCGCCCAGGGACGCGTCGTCCTCGGCAACTGACCCCAGAGGTTACCCATCGTGTCGCTCGCTGCCCTCTCGCTCGCTGCCCTCGTCCTCGCGATGGTCCTGAGCTGCATCTCGACGGTGCACGTCGGGTTCCTCTCGATCGCGCTGGCGTGGGTCGTCGGCGTCTACTTCGGTGGGATGAAGGCTGACCAGGTGGTCGCCGGCTTCCCATCCGGGCTGTTCCTGACCCTGGTCGGCGTCACCCTCCTCTTCTCGCAGGCGCAGGCCAACGGCACGCTGGAACGGGTCGCGCAGCGCACGGTTCGGCTCTGCCGCGGGCAGCGCGGCATCATCCCGATCGCCTTCTTCATCCTCACGGCGTTCCTCTCGGCGATCGGACCGGGCAACATCGCGTCGACGGCGATCATGGCGCCGATGGGGATGGCGGCCGCGGGGCGTTACGGCATCCCCGCGTTCCTGATGGCGATCATGATCGCCAACGGGGCCAGCGCCGGTTCCGTGTCGCCGCTGGCGCCGACCGGTGTCGTGGTGAACGGGATCGTCGCGCGACTCGGCCTCCCCGACGCGCACTGGAGCATCTTCCTGAACAATCTCGCCGCCCACGCCGTGGTGGCGATCGTCGGCTACCTGCTGCTCGGCGGCTGGCGGCTGATCGTCAACCGGGCGCCGGCCGCGCAGGTGGCGGTGGCTGGCGCGGGGGCCGGGGGTGCGTCCCGTGCAGGCGGCGCGGGCGTGCCGGCCGGTGCGGCGGGAGCCGCCGGGAGTGTGGTCGACGCGGGCGAGGGTCCGCTCGACTGGCGTCAGTGGCTGACGCTCGGCCTCATCACCGCGCTGGTGCTCGGGGTGATCTTCCTCAACGTGAACGTCGGCTTCGGCGCCATCGGCGCCGCGATGATCCTGACGCTGGCCAAGGCCGCCGACGACAAGGCGGCCGCGAAGGCGATGCCGTGGGGCGTCATCATGCTGGTCTGCGGCGTGACGGTGCTCGTCTCGATTCTCGAGAAGACGGGCGGGATGACGCTCTTCGCGACGCTGCTCGCGAAGGTCGCGACGCCGCTCACCGCCCCGGCGGTCACCGCCTTCTTCACCGGCGCGGTGTCGATCTACAGCAGCACCACCGGTGTGGTGCTGCCGGCCTTCCTCCCGACCGTCCCGACGCTCATCGCGCAGATCGGCGGGTCGACCCCGATGGCCCTCATCTCGTCGATGACGGTGGGCGGCCACCTCGTCGACGTCTCTCCGCTCTCGACGCTCGGCGCCCTCTGCCTCGCCGCCGCGCCGGCGGGTACCGACACGCGGCGGCTGTTCAACCAGCTGCTCGCGTGGGGGATGTCGATGACCGTGGTCGGCGCGCTCGTCTCCTGGCTCCTGTTCGGCCTCTGAGCGCCGCCGGCCACGACCGGTTACGACCGCGTCAGCGCGGCGCGCTACTGCAGGCTGGACGGCAGCTCGACGCCGACGCGACCGGCCAGGTCGCGCGCCATCGCCAGGTGCTGCTGCAGGTCGGGCAGCACCTCCCGGGTGTACTGCTGCAGGCCGTTGCTGGCGGCGTTGCTCCCCTGGCTGCGCATCCGCGCGATGATCGACTGGTGCAGCTGGATGATCGCCGGCACGAACGCCCGGTCGAACCCGCTGCCCGAGAGCCGGTACAGGCGGTCGTAGGTCGCCTGCGCGTCGCCCATCGACCGGGTGCTGCCCACGGTGTCGCCGGTCGCCTGCATCAGCTGGTCGGTCGCGGTTCGGTGCGTCTGCGCGAGCTGCGCGCCGAAGAATTTCACCTCCTGGGTGTCGCCATTCTGGGCGGCGAGGCCGCCAAGCGCCACCAGGGCACTGTTCATCTGCGCCGCCCAGTTCGCGAAAGTCGCGTCGGCATCGGTCAGCACGCCGCTGCCGGTGCTGTCAGCCAAGCTGAAGCGCGAACCCGATCCGTTCAGGCCGGACGGCGACACCGGCGTCCCGCCGCCACACGCCGCGAGTCCCGTGCTGACCACCACCGCTGCCACTGCCGAAGCCAGTCGTCTCATGTAAGTCCCTCCGGCCGGGGCCATATGCAACCTTTCATGCCAGATCCGGACGGTCGGGCTAGAAGCGCGGCGGGTACAATGCGGGGGCCGCCGCCTCCGGCCGGCTGTCGACCATGACTGCAGAACCCTCGTCACACGGCACCCCTCACGGCACCCGGCTCTTCACCCTGTCACTCGCCGCGCTCGGCGTGGTCTACGGCGACATCGGCACGTCGCCGCTCTACGCGCTGCGCGAGTGCTTCCACGGCGAGCACGCGATCGCGGCGACGCGCGGCAACATCCTCGGCGTGCTGTCGCTCGTCTTCTGGGCGCTGCTCGTGGTCATCTCTGGGAAATACATCCGGTTCGTGCTGCGGGCCGACAACCAGGGCGAAGGCGGCATCCTCGCGCTGACGGCGCTGGCCACCCCCATCAAGGTCGTGAGCCGCACCGAACGCTGGCCGCTCGTGCTGCTGGGGATCTTCGGCGCCGCGCTGCTGTACGGGGACGGGATGATCACGCCGGCCATCTCGGTGCTGAGCGCGGTCGAGGGCGTCCAGCTCGTCACCCCGGTGCTCAGCCCCTATGTGATCCCGGCGACGGTGGTGATCCTGGTCGGCCTGTTCGGCATCCAGAGCCGCGGCACGGAGCGGGTCGGCATGGTCTTCGGTCCGGTCACGTTCGTCTGGTTCGGGGTGCTCGCGCTGCTGGGCCTCGTGCAGATCGTGGCCCACCCGGCGGTGCTGGCCGCGGTCAACCCGATGTGGGCCGTGCGCTTCTTCCTCGAGAACGGCCTGAGCGGCTACCTGATTCTCGGCACGGTCGTACTGGCGATCACCGGCGGCGAGTCGCTCTACGTCGACCTCGGGCACTTCGGACGGGCGCCCATCCGGGCCGCCTGGTTCACGGTGGTGCTGCCGGCGCTGGTCCTGAACTACTTCGGCCAGGGCGCGCTGCTCATCACCGACCCGTCGACGACGGAGAATCCGTTCTACCTCATGGCGCCGGGCTGGGCCCTGATGCCGCTCGTCGCCCTGGCGACCTGCGCCACCATCATCGCGTCGCAGGCCGTCATCTCGGGCGCCTTCTCGATCACCAAGCAGGCGGTGCAGCTCGGGTTCCTGCCGCGCCTCACCATGGCGCACACCTCGTCCACCGAGTCGGGGCAGATCTACATGCCCGCGGTGAACTGGGCGCTGCTGGTCGCGTGCATCCTGCTGGTCTTCGGGTTCAAGTCGTCGTCGAACCTGGCCGCCGCGTACGGCATCGCGGTCATCTCGACGATGACGATCACGTCGACGATGTTCCTCATCGTGACGTACGAGAAGTGGGGCTGGAGCGCGCCGAAGGTGGCCGCGATCGTCGGGCTGTTCCTGGCGGTCGACATCGCCTTCCTCGGCGCGAACCTCGCGAAGATTCCGCACGGCGGCTGGTTCCCGCTCGTCGTCGCGCTCGGCATCTTCACGCTCATGACCACCTGGAAGCGCGGCCGGCGGGCGCTCGCGGGCCTGCTGCTGTCGAGCGCCCCGCCGCTCGAGGACCTGCTGAACCGTGTGACGACCAACCCGCCCGTGCGGGTGCCCGGCACCGCGGTCTTCATGAGCGGCAGTTCCTCGGGCACGCCGCCGGCGCTCACGCACAACCTGAAGCACAACCACGTACTGCACGAACGGGTGGTGCTGCTGACCGCCAAGACCATCCAGGCCCCGCGCGTCGAAGACCCGGCCGACCGCGTCGAGATCGAGGAGATTCGCCACGGCTTCTGGCGGGTCACGGTGAACTTCGGCTTCATGGAGGAGCCGGACGTGCCGGCCGCCTTCAAGACGCTCAACGACCCGCGCCTGCCGCTCGACCCCCAGCAGGTGACCTTCTTCCTGGGACGCGAGACGCTGATCCCGAACAGCCAGGTCCACAACATGGCGCTGTGGCGCGAGAAGCTGTTCGTGACGATGTCGCGGAACGCGATGACGGCGACCAACTACTTCCGGTTGCCGCCCGACCGCGTGGTGGAACTCGGCGCCCAGCTCGAGTTCTGAGCCCGCCTTCGCGCC
>CANIAI010000164.1 GCA_947465275.1 Acidobacteriota bacterium
CGTCAGGCTGAGCTGGTCCCCGTCCGCCCCGGCGCTGGAACGCGGGACTCACGGGCCGCGTGCCCGCGGCACCGCCAACCGCGCCCGGCCGGGTCGAGACGTCGGTTCCCGCGACGGCGGAGCCGAGGGGGCCACCGGCGACGAGGGCCAGCCCGAGTGCGGCGGCGAGAGGAAGAGAGGTGCGAGTCATGTCCGGACCTGAAGGCGCTGACCAGCTGGGCTGCAACAGACGATCCACGGCATCTGCCCGAATGAGGGTGCATTCGCGCGCAGATGCGCGTGTCTCTCCACGCGGCCCGCCTCCGGGGGCGTCCAGTGTAGATGACGATCCCACCACCAGCCCAGCCCCTCGTGCTAGCGTCGGGGGATGACCCGCGAGTTCCAGACGATCGATGCCCATGCGGGCGGATGCCCCGTACGGCTGGTCGTGGCGGGCGGCGTCCAGCCGACCGGGCTCACGATGCCGAAGCGTCAGGCCTGGATGGCGCGCCGGGCCGAGGCGCTCCGGCGGGCGCTCGTGCTGCCGCCGCGCGGGCAGGCCGACCTCTGCGGGGCGCTGCTGACGAGCCCCGTCTCGTCGACGGCCGACGCGGGGCTGCTGTTCTTCGACGCGGATGGCTTCACGGCCCTTCACCTGACGGCGGTGATGGCGATCGCCACCATAGCGGCCGAGCGCGGCCTCATCGTGCGCGGCGACCCCGCCCCGGGCGAGCCGCTGACGCTGACGTTCGACACCGCTGCCGGACAGGTGCAGGCACGGCTGCGCACAGGTGCCGGGGCAGGGGGCGTCTCCGGGGGCGGCACGCGCGTCACCGGTGTCACCGTCTGCGGCGTGCCGTCGTTCGTGGCGGGGGGGAGCGTGCCGGTCACGCTCGGCTCGCGCGTGCTCCGCGTCGATTTCGCGTTCGGCGGCGCGTTCCAGGCGATGGTCGATGCCGAGTCGACCGGCATCCCGCTCGACGCCGCACACCTGCCCGAGCTGCGGCGACTGGCCGTCGACATCTGTGAGGCGGTGAACGGGTCGCACCCGCCGGTGCATCCGACCGGCGCCACGCTCAACGGCCTCGGCGGGGTCGTCTTCACCGGGCCGCCGGAACACCCGTCGGCGCACCTGCGGACCCTCGCGATCTCGTCCTCCGGCGTGGTCGACCGGTCGGCGTCGGCGAC
This sequence comes from Acidobacteriota bacterium, assembly GCA_947465275.1. Taxonomy (GTDB): domain Bacteria; phylum Acidobacteriota; class Vicinamibacteria; order Vicinamibacterales; family UBA2999; genus JBEBGV01. The sequence goes on from CANIAI010000164.1 coordinate 1,168, forward strand.
GGGTACGGCGGCGATGATGGCCGTGCTCGAGGCGATGGGACTCCTGCACGAGGGCGATCCGTTCGTGCACGAGGGGCTGCTGGGCACGACGCTCGAAGGACGCATCGGCCGGCGGCTGCAGGTGGGTGAGGTGCCGGCGTTCGTGCCCGAGATCGACGGCCGCGCCTGGATCACCGGCGACCACACGTTCGTGGTCGACGACGCCGACCCGCTCGCGGACGGGTACCGGCTCTAGCGGTTCAGGAATTCAGCGACGAGGCGCGCCAGCAGCGCCTGCAGCGGCTCGCCGTCGAGCGCGAAGGTCGCCCCGCCGGTCCACGACAGCTTGAAGCTGCGGGACAGGGCCGACACCCAGATCTGCCGCACGGGCGCGTTCGGGCTCACGACGAACTTCGTGGCCGTCGGCTCCTCGAAGACGATCTGCAGCACGCCGCCCTGGCGTTCCACCTCGAAGTCGTCAGACCCGGGCAGCGCCAGCAGCGCGCGCTCCGCCTGTTCGATCGCCTCGTCGGCCGCGAGCCGGAAGTCCTGTTCGGAAATGTCAGCCATCTTCAGTCGAGCCTGTCGGCGTCGGCGATGTACGACTTGCGGGCGCGTGCCGTCATGCCGGGCGCGCGCATCTTCACCGTTAGCTTGTGTTCCTTGCCGTCGAGCGCCGGCGGCGCGAACCCGAGGATGTACTGGCTGTGCAGCTCCTGGGCGACCCGGGTGAAGGTCGACGTCAGTTCGGTCGTCTTCGAGAGCTCGAAGTAGCCGCCGCCGGTTTCCTCGGCGAGCTTCCTCAGCGCCCGGTCGGGGCGCGACCGGGTGACGCGCTGCCCGTTGAAGAACTCGGACTGCAGCCCGATGGCGTAGACCATCACGTTCTCCTTCTTCGCGCGGTCGAGCACCTCGCCGAAGCCGAGCCGGCTCGAGGTGTCTTCGCCGTCGGTGAAGATGAGGACGACCTTGCGCCCCTCGGCGTCCTTCAGCGCGTTCAGGCTCACGTCGATCGCGTCGTAGAGCCGCGTCGGGTTCCCGAACTGCAGATCGCGGAGCGCCGCCACGAGTTCGTCGCGATTGCTGGTGAAGCTGCCGCTCAACTGGATCTTGTCGCTGAACGAGCCGACCTGTCCGCGATCCTTCGGCAGCATGCGGAGCAGGAACTGCTCGGTCGCCTGGTTCAGCAGGTCGAGGTTCGCGGTCATGCTGCCGCTCTTGTCGAGCATCACGACGGCGGTGAACGGCTCGACGGCGCTCTGGAAGATCGAGAGGTCGACCGGCTTGCCGTTGTCGAGGATCGAGAAGTCTTCCTTCTCGAGGCCGGGCACCAGCCGGCCGTCCTGTTCGGTGACCGTGGTGATGACCGAGACGACGCGGGAGCCGGCCCGGAAGATGGGGGTCTGCGCGTCCTGCGCCACGGCGGACGCGACGTGCACCAGGGCCGCCACACACAGCGCGCTGACGATGAAGGACCGCATCGATACAGGATAAGATGAGCGCCATGCGACGCGCACTCCTATTCCTGTTCTGCCTCGCGCTTGCGGCCCGTGTCGATGCGGCCTCGCGTGTCGGAGGCATCGTGGTCGACGCCTCGGGCGCGCCGGTGCCCGGCGCCTCGGTGGTGGTCGGCGGACGCACCGTCACGACCGGCCCCGACGGCCGGTTCACGGTCGAGGACGCCCCCGACGGCGGCGTCGCGGTCGAGGCGACGGCCCCCGGCTTCGCGGCGGCGACCGCCCGCGCGACCGGCAGCACCGACGACCTGCGCCTGATCCTGCAGCCGGCGCCGCTCGTGAGCGCCGTGACGGTCACCGCGTCGCGCGGCGTCGAGCGGCTGTCGACCGCCTCCAGCACATCCGTCGTGAGCTCGGCCGAGCTGCTCAACTCGGCGGCCGGCTCGCTCGATGACGCGCTGCGGAACACCCCCGGCTTCAGCCTCTTCCGCCGCTCGTCCTCGCGTGTCGCCAACCCGACGACACAGGGGGTGACGCTGCGCGGCGTCTCCGGCTCGGGCTCGAGCCGCACGCTGGTGCTGGCCGATGGCTCGCCGCTCAATGACGCGTTCGGCAGCTGGGTCTACTGGAACCGCATCCCGCAGGCGGCGATCGAGCGCGTCGAGGTGGTGCGCGGCACCGCCGGCGATCTCTATGGCGCCGACGCGCTCGGCGGCGTGATCCAGGTGCTCACGTTCAGCTCGGCGCAGCCGCGCGTGCGGATCACCGCGGACGGCGGCACGCAGGGTACCGCGCGCGCCTCGACATTCGCCAACTGGCAGCGGCGCGGCTGGAACGCCATCGGCGCGGGCGAGTGGCTGAAGACCGACGGCGCCATCACCGTGGGCCGGGAAGTACGCGGCCCGGTCGATACGAAGGCCGACAGCGATTACTCGACCGGTTTCGTGGGCGGCGGCTACAACGCCGGCGCGTGGCACGCGAACCTGCGCGCCAGCTTCTACGGTGAAGATCGTGGCAACGGCACGCCGCTGCAGCTGAACACCACCACGTGGAAGCAGGTAGCGGGCGACGCGGCCGGCTCGCTCGGCCTGGGCGCCTGGCAGGCACGCGCCTCCGGCGGCACGCAGGAGTTCTACCAGACGTTCAGCGCCGTCGCGACCGACCGCCGCACCGAGCGGCTGACGACCGAGCAGACGACCCCGACCACCTTCTACAACCTGTCGGGGCAGTGGGCCAGCTCGCTCGGGTCGAGCACGCTGCTCGTCGGCGCCGACGGCCGTCACGCCGACGGCCGCGTCGAGGAGCTGCGCTACTCGGTGGCGGGCGTCCGCACCGGTCCCTTCTTCGCCGGCGGCACCGAAACGAACGCCGGCCTCTTTGCCCGCCTCAGCCTCGTGCCCGCCGAGGCGCTTACGGTGGTGCTCGGCGGCCGCGCCGACATCTGGCGTTCGACCCCGGACGATACGGCGCTCGCGAAGCACAGCGCGAACTTCTTCAGCCCGCGCGCCTCGGCCGAGTGGAAGCTGTCGAGCCGCGACACCCTGCACGCCGCCGTCTACCGTGGCTACCGGACGCCGACGCTCAACGAGCTGCACCGCGGCTTCCGTGTCGGCACCGTCGTGACGAACCCGAACCCGCTGCTCGACCCCGAACGGATGACCGGCTTCGAGGGCGGCATCCTCATGAACGGCGGGCGGACCTCGGCCCGCCTGACGGCGTTCTGGAACCAGCTCGACAACGCGATCACGAACGTGACGGTCGCCGTCGCGCCGGGGCAGACGACCCGGCAGCGGCAGAACACCGACACCGTGCGCGCCGCCGGCCTCGAGTTCGAGGCCGACTACCGTCCCTTCGAGCACTGGACGTTCAGCGGCCTCGCCGTCACCACGCGGTCGCGGTTCGCGAACACGCCGGCGCAGCCGGCCCTCGAGGGCAACCGGGTGCCGCAGGTGCCGACCTTCCAGCTCGGAGGCACGGTCACCTACGTCGACCCGCGCGGCTTCACCGGCTCGCTGCAGGCGCGGGCGTTCGGCTCGCAGTACGACGACGACCTGAACGCGTTCCGCCTGAACGGCTACGGCGTGATCGACGCGACCGCGAGCCAGCAGCTGGTGCGCAGCGTGCTCGTGTTCGCCGCGGTCGAGAACCTGACCAACGCCGACTACGACACCGGCCGCACGCCGCGCACCGGCCTCGCCGACCTGCGCACGATCGGCTGGCCGCGTTCGTTCCGCATGGGGCTGCGCGTCTTCCTGCCGTGATCCTGACGCCGCGCACGGCATCCCGTGTCTCCGTCTCCCGGGAGCGAGACAGGCGCGCGGGATGCCGTCCGTGGCGGCTCCTGCCGACCGGGCGTTCCGCCCGCCTGCCGCTCCGGCTGCCTGCCGCGCTCGCGGTGCTCACGTGGCTCCTCGCGCCAGGCCTGGCGCTCACCGCGTCCGCCGACCCGCTCGACGATCTGATCGCCTCGGCCACGAAGTACGTCGCCGAGTACCAGCAGCAGCTCTCGATGGTCGTGGCGCAGGAGCGCTACCAGCAGACGGTGCGGTATCCGCCTGCCGTCAACGGCCGCGGCGCCGACCTGAGCGCCAGCACCGTGCTGCGCTCCGACTTCCTGCTGGTGAAGGAGCCGCGCGGCGGCTGGGTGCCGTTCCGCGACGTCTTCGAGCAGGACGGCCGCGCCGTCCGCGACCGCGACGAACGGCTGTCGGCGCTCTTCCTCGACGGCGGGAGCGGATTCGCCCAGGCGGCGCGCATCACCGAGGAGAGCGCGCGCTACAACCTCGGCGGCATCAGCCGGAACATCAACGTGCCGACGCTGGCGCTGCTCTTCCTGACCCCCGAGCACAAGCCGCGCGTCGACTTCGCCCTCGAGGACGGCGCCTCCGGCGGCCGCCGGGTGGTGCGCTTCCGCGAGGTGCGCGGTCCGACCTACATCAGCACCACCAACGGACGCGACCTGCCCGTGTCCGGGCGGTTCTGGATCGACGAGGCGACCGGACGGGTGGAGCGGTCCGAGATCCGCGCCGATGATCCGGCGGTGAGGGCCACCATCGCGGTCACCTACCGGTACGACGAGACCGCCGACCTCTGGGTGCCCGAGAAGATGGAAGAGGACTACCTCCAGAAGGGCGATCGGTCCGAGATTCACGGGACAGCCGTCTACACCAACTACCGGCGCTTCCAGGTGAAGACGACCGAAGACGTCCCCGTGCCCTGAGTTATCATGCCTTCCATGCGTAACCTGTTGACCATGCTCGCCTTGCTGGTGGTCCTCGCGTGCTCGACCGAGGCGCAGCAGACCATTCCGTCCACCGGTCAGAAAGACCCGGCCGCCCGCGTCGGCGACCGCACCGTGACGGTTGGCGAGCTCGACCAGCGCTGGATGCAGGCCGACCCGGCCCAGCACGCGCAG
>CANIAI010000165.1 GCA_947465275.1 Acidobacteriota bacterium
CTTGGTCGTATCCCAGTAGGGGATGTCGGCGAGCGCCTTGGCCGCCCGTGAGTCGGCCGAGACACTGACGCCGCTCGACTGGGCGTCACCGCTGTTGTTGAAGGCATCGGCCTGGCCGACCGCCGCGAGAATCGCGGTCACGTCGGTCGTGCACATCGTGTCTTCCCACACCTGGAGCATCCCGAGCCCGCCCGCCGGCGCGCTGCCGAACGCCGAGGCGTTCATCTCGGCGGCGAGGAGCTGCTGCAGCAGCTGCATCCGCGCCTGGTCGAGCGCCAGACGGCCCGCACCGGTCGACAGCTTCGGGATGGCCGCGTAGTAGCCACCCATCACGCGGCCGAGGGTGCTGAGGTCCTTGCCGCAGATGGTGCGGTTGCCCATCACCGAGGTCACCCCGGCGAAGGTCTTCCCGGCGTAGCTGCCACCGAACCAGGCCGCGTTGGCCATGCCCGAGTGCGTCTGCCAGTAGCCGAGCGTCCGGGTGATGCCGTTCTGCGTGTTCTCGAAGACGCAGGTGACGGTGTCGCCGTCCTTGATGGTGATGGTGGCGGTGCGGGTGTTCATGTCGCCGGCGCCGGTGCTGCCGTTCGCCCCGGTGACCGCGCAGGCATACGGGGTGTTCGCGTCGAGCGACCCGCCGATGCCCGTGAGGCTCCAGCCGAAGGTCGTCGCCTCGGTCACCGTGTAGGTGCCCGCCTTGACGACCTGCGTGTTCGTGCCGCCGCCCGGGAGGGTGAAGGCGCTGTAGCCGGTGCCCGAGACCGAGAACGAGAAGCTGCCGATGTTCGCCGGCTTCGTCACCTTCTTGATGATGATGGTCGCGCCCTCACCGTAGTAGTGGTCGAGGTCGCTCGCCGAGACACCCTGCGTGGTCGTCACGGTGGCCCAGTTCTCATACTGACCAGCGGTCGCCGTGCCCGTGGCGGCCAGCGTCGTCGACGCACCCACCGCGAGGCTCGCGACCGTGCCGACCGTGAAGTCGTCGGCCGTGTTCGCCGGCGTGCCGTTGTCGTCACGCACGACCAGGTTGGTCAGCGTCACGTTGCCGGTGTTGGTCACCAGGTAGCTCCAGGTCACCGTCGAACCGACGAGGACGTTCACGCCGGGCGCCGTGTTGTTGTCGGTGCCGTTGGTCAGCTTGACCAGCGAGACCGCCGGACGGGCGACGAACGAGACGTGGAAGCCGAAGTCGATCGTCGCGTCGGTCATGTCGCCGAGCACGAGCGTGCGGGTGAACGGCGCGTCGTTGCTGTCGACCGTGGCGTCGCCGCCCTGGTTCGGCGTGGATGCGCTGTAGCCCGCCGGAGCGGTCACTTCGACGCGGTAGGCGCCCGTGCAGAGCCCGGTGGCCTGGTAGAAGCCGGTCGCGTCGGTCGTGGTGTCGCTGACGACCGCGTTGTCCGAGAGGCGGCGGACGATGACGTGCGCGCCGGCCAGGCCGACCTCGCCCATGTCCTGGATGCCGTTCTCGTTGACGTCGTTCCACACGAAGTCACCGATGGTGCCGGTGCACGCCGCGAGGTAGCCGAAGTCGATCGTCAGGTTCGACGCGGCCGGGTCGCCCGGCAGGTCGGAGGTCAGCGTCACGATGTAGCCGCTGCCGTTGCTGTCGAGCGTCGGGTTCGACGACGGCTCGGCACCCTCGGGGGCGAACGAGAGCGTCTCGCTGCCGTACTGCGGCGGAACCGTGCTGGTGACCAGCTTGTAGGTGCCCGCGCAGAGCCCGGTGATGAGGTAGTCGCCGCTCGCGTTGCTCACGCTGCTGCCCGCGCTCACGTCGTCGGCGGTGCCGAAGGCGCTGTCGTTGCCGGCGAGGTAAGCGGTGACGGTGACGCCGCCGATACCCGGCTCGTCCGCGTCCTGCAGGCCGTTGCCGTTGGCGTCATACCAGACCTTGTCACCGATGACGGCCGCGCACTGCGTCGTGTAGCCGAAGTCGATGGTCAGGTTCAAGCTGTTGTTGGCCGGGAGGTTGAGGACGAAGCCCTCACCGTTGTCCCCGCCGTTGCTGTCGTCGACGTCGATCGCGCGGTCCGCGATCGCGGTGCCGACGAACTGCGTGGTGGGCGTCCAGGTGAAGCCGCCGCCCGGGAGGGTCGTCTCGTCGACGTCCACCGTGTAGGTGCCGCCGCAGAGCCCCTCGAACGTGTAGTAGCCGTTCGCGGAGGTCGTCGTCGAGCGCGCGGGCGAGAGCGGGTTGCCGAACTGGTCCAGCAGGTTCACGCGCACATTCGCGATACCCGGCTCGTTCACGTCCTGCAGACCGTTGCGGTTCAGGTCGTGCCACACGAAGTTGCCCATCACGCCCGTGCAGACCGGCGGCGTGCGGAAGCCGAAGTCAATCGTGCGGTCCTGGCGGGCGGTGTTGGTGAGCGTCACGTCGGCGTACGCCTTCGTCGCATCGCCCGGCAGCGCCTGGCCGTTGCTGTCGGTCACGGTGTTGCCACCAGCGAACGCGGTGGTCGGCGTCTGGCCGCCCGGCACGTCGGCCGTGACACGGTAGGTGCCCGAGCAGAGCTTCGTGAACTCGTAGAAGCCCGAGCCGTTGGTGGTGGTCGCGACGTTGTAGACCTTGCCGGTCGTGTCGGTGCCGGTCAGCACGACGTTCACGCCGCTGATGCCGTGCTCCGTCGGGGTCGGCTGCTGCACGCCGTCGCTGTTCTCGTCGTGCCACACGTAGTCACCGACCACGCCCGTGCACTCGATGGGTTCGATGTTGATCTTCGTGCGGTGTCCGAGGAACGCGGCAGCGAAGCTCGTGTAGGTGGTATCACCTGCGTCGTAGAGCACCTGGACGGTGATGCCCATGTCGCGTCCCTGGTAGAACGACGACAGGAGGCTGCCACCGGTCGCCGCGCCGCGGAACTGGAACTGGTCGAAGAAGCCGGTTGCCGTGTTCGACGGGTCGTTGAACCGCTGGTAGGCGAACTCGAACAGGTCGTCCGCGAGGAGGACGCCCGGGTACGCGCCGCTGCCGGTCACGTTCAGGCTGCCACCGGTGAGGACGCCCGCATTCGAGATGTTCGCCGTCAGGCTGAGCGGCAGGATGCCGGGCCCGAAGACGTACGCGGTGCCGTCGGTCTGGCGGATGCTGAACGGCGTGGAGTTCGTGACGGTGAACACCGTCGACGCCGGGTCGTAGGTCGTCACGCCGTTACGGTCGGTGACGATGACGCCGGGCGTATTGCCGCCCGGAGTGAAAAGCTGGGCGGCCTTGATGGCGATCGTCGCGGTGGCCAGCATGGCGACCGCGACGGCCCATCGGGCCGCAGTCTTGAACTTCATGGATGCTCCTGAAACGCTCCGTGTCTGCCACGGAAGGGGAGTACGAAAGTGCTGTTCTGGCAAAGCTGCCGTTGGCTAATGGCTCAGCAAACGGCTCGCCAGCTGGTGCGAAAAATCACTCTGCAAATCGCGCCAGAATCCGTGCAAATACCATTTTTGGTCTTTCTGAAGTGCGTCTGCAGGCAGACTAAAGTCCGGTTGTCTCACCCCCGAGCACCACCTGAGTGGAGCCGTTCATCGCACCAGGGTGACAGTCCGCGGTGTCTCGCGGGCCGGCGGGGACGTCGGCGCGTAGCGACCGGCGGGGCTCGCGCCGCTGTCAGGTTGCCCACGGCCGCGCTTCTCCCCTATAATCGGGAACTGCACCACGCGGAAGTGGCGGAATTGGCAGACGCACCAGCTTGAGGGGCTGGCGCCCGCAAGGGCGTGAAGGTTCGAGTCCTTTCTTCCGCACCAACATCAAGAGGCCACCGGCAACGGTGGCCTTTGTCGTATCTGGGCGCATGGCGGCGCGCGCCGCCGACCGGGAGACACGCATGGAGAACGAAGCAGGACGCATGGATCGCCGCGATTTCCTCCGGCTCACCGGCGCCCTCGGGGCCGCGTTGCCGTTCGCGACGGCAGCCGAGCGGCTCGCCGCCGCGCAGCAGGCGGTGCCGGGTGCGGCTTCTCTGCCGGTTCTCGATCTGGCCGAGTGGACGCAGGGCTATGTCGGCGTCGAAACCATCACGCTCTCGCGTGGCGACGTCTTCACCGGCAAGTACCTGTCTGTCGAGGTCTGGACGCCACGCCAGGTGCGGCGACCGTTTCCGGTCATCTTCGTCCACGGCGGCACCAGCCAGGGACTCGACTGGATGACGACGCCCGACGGCCGGCGCGGGTGGGCCCTCCACTTCGTCGAGCAGGGCTACAAGGTGTACGTCGTCGATCGGCCAGGCCAGGGCCGGAATCCGTACTTTCCAGACGTGCACGGACCGTATCCGGCGCAGGCCCCTACATTCGAGCAGGGCGTGAGGAACATCACGGGCAGTGCCGCACACACGCAGTGGCCCGGATCGATGCAGGTCGGCGATGCGAGCGTCGATCAGTTCATGGCGTCGCAGGGACCCGCGCTCGCGAATGGCGCGCCGGCTGAAGCGACCTGGCGGTTCTGTGACGGAAAGCTGCTCGACGAAACCGGGCCCGCCATCTTCGTGACGCACGGCGACGGCGCGCGCTTCGCGATGGTGGCCGCCGACGAGCGTCCGGCGCTGGTGAAGGCGATTGTGTCGGTCGACATGCCAGCGCCGTTCTCGCCGCCCCGCCCCGGCGGCCCCGGCTTCGCGGCCGGCGGACCGGCGGGTCCCCCGGCTCCGCTGCGCATGACCACCACGCAGCTGGACTACGCCAAGTGGAAGGCGACGGCGGTGGCGGTGGTCACCCCGGACGCCTCCGCGTCCGTGCAGCGCGACCCGGCGACGATCGCGTTCCTGCAGCAGGCGGGCCTGGGCGTCGACCAGATTCGGCTCGCCGACGCCGGCATTCGCGGCAACGGTCCGTTCGTGATGCTCGAGAAGAACAACCGCGAGGCCGTGCAGCCGGTGCTCGCGTGGCTCGATCGCCGCTTCAGTGCGCCCGCGTCGAGCATCGCGCAGCCCGCACAGCGGCCGAACAGCGACTCGACGGCGCTCCGGTTGGCGGATCAGGGATACCGGTTCGTCGGCGTCCAGCGAAAGATGGCGCGGTACGGCACGGTGGCGGTGGGACAGAGCGGCGTGCAGTCGTTCATCCCGGCCGAGGTGCGCCATCCGTTTCCGATCGTGATGATCCACGGCGGCGGTGGGCAGGCGACGCACATGACCGGCATCGGCCGCCGGCCGGGATGGCTGCACTATTTCGTCCGCGAGGGGTATCGCGTCTACGTCGTCGATCGACCTGCGTACGGCAGGGTGCCGCTGCATCCCGACACGTTCGGCGACGACTACATCCCGGGTGGCGGCGGCACCGCTCTGCAGAACATCCTCCGGAACTCCCCGCTGGCGCCAGGGGACCCTCGCAATACGGGTCTGGTCGGAGACGACGTGCCGCTGCAGTTCGCCGCGACCGAAGCGGGCAATCCGCGTCGGATGGCCGAACACACCGAGCACGCGCTGGCCGGCCTGACCGAGTTGCTCGATGCAATTGGACCGTCAGTGGTCGTGACCCATGCGTGGGGTGGCACCCTTGGCTTCGCCATCGCGGACCGGCGGCCGGCGCTCGTGAAGGCGCTCGTCACCGTCGAGGGGAACAACAATCCGTTCGAGGCCGAGACCGTCTGGGGGTTGACCGCCGTTCCGGTCACCTACGATCCGCCGGTCACCGATCCGAAGACGATCGCGCTGGCGGACTGGACGCCGCCGGCGGGCTCACCGGGTCCGGTGCGGCCGTACAAGATTCAGGCGGAGCCGGCGCGGCAGTTGAAGAACATGACGGGCATTCCCATGCTGTGGGTGCAGGGGGAGAACGCCTACGCGGGCCCGGCCCAGGTGCGGTTCCTGCAGCAGTCCGGGGTCACGGCCGAATTCATGCGGCTGCGCGATCGCGGCATCGCCGACGGCAACACGAACCTGATGCCGCTCGAGAAGAACAACTTCGAGGTGTTCGGCCTGCTGCGCGACTGGATCGGCACGAAGGTCCGCGGCTGAGACCTTCCGCGCCGTTCGTTCCGCCCCACACGAGAAAAGGCCCGTCCACTGGACGGGCCTTTC
>CANIAI010000166.1 GCA_947465275.1 Acidobacteriota bacterium
TCGAAGCGGTGCCGGTGGCGCTCGTGGATCAGGTCGGTGCCGTAGATGCGCCGGGCAACGCTGCCGGGCGCCAGCTCGCACGCGTAGCGACCCAGACGCATGGTACCGCCGAGGTCATCCACCCCCAGCAGGTCACGCAGCTTGTAAATCACCTTGTGCGGGGCATTCTCGTCGACCTCGGTCGAGTCGGCGCCCTCGAGCCCGCAGACGTTCCGCGCGTACTCGACGGTCGCCCACTGGAAGCCGTAGCAGATGCCGAAGAACGGGATGCCGTGGGTGCGGGCGTACTCGGACGCCTTCATCATCCCGCGCGTCCCGCGCGACCCGAAGCCGCCCGGCACCAGGATGCCATCCGCGCCGGCGAGCGCCTCGGTGCCCCCGTCGCGTTCGAGGGCTTCCGCCTCGACCCAGTTGAGGCGCACCTTGAGGCGATGGGCGAAGCCGCCGTGGTACACCGCCTCGTTCAGGCTCTTGTACGAGTCTTCGTAGCCGGTGTACTTGCCGACGACGTGAATCGTCACCTCGTCCTGCGGGTTCTTGATGCGGTGGACGAGTTCCTGCCACGCCTCGATGCGCGCCTCGGTCACCGGCAGGTGCAGCAGCTTGAGGACGATGCGATCGAGTCCCTCGGCGGCCAGCGTCAGCGGCACTTCGTAGATGGTCGGGACGTCCTTCGCGGTGATGACGGCTTCCTCGTCGACGTCGCAGAAGAGCGCAATCTTCCTCTTGATCTCGGCGTCGAGCTGCCGGTCGGTGCGGCAGAGCAGGATGTCGGGCTGGATGCCGATCGACCTGAGGTCGCGGACGCTGTGCTGCGTCGGCTTGGTCTTGAGCTCGCCAGCCGCGCCGATGAACGGCACGAGCGTGAGGTGGATGTAGATCGCGTTCTCGCGTCCCACGTCGAGCCGGAACTGCCGGATCGCCTCGAGGAACGGCATGCTCTCGATGTCGCCGACCGTGCCGCCGATCTCCACCAGCACGACATCGACGTCGCGCGACGCACTGCGGATCGAGTCCTTGATCTCGTTGGTGATGTGCGGAATCACCTGCACCGTGCGCCCGAGGTAATCGCCACGGCGCTCCTTCTGGATGACCGAGAGGTAGATCTTGCCGGTCGTCCAGTTGCTGTTGCGTGACGCCACCATGCTGGTGAAGCGTTCGTAGTGCCCGAGGTCGAGGTCGGTCTCGCCGCCGTCATCCGTGACGTAGACTTCGCCGTGCTGGTAGGGACTCATCGTCCCCGGGTCGACGTTCAGGTACGGGTCGAACTTCTGCAGCGCGACTGTGTAGCCGTGGTCCTCGAGCAGGCGCCCGATGGAGGCGGCCGCGAGCCCCTTGCCGAGCGACGACACGACGCCGCCGGTCACGAAGATGTACTTGGTCGGTGTGCTTTCAGTGCGTTCCGTCATGCCGCCTCACGTGTGCGTCGCGTCTGCCGCCGCCGCGGTGGCCAGTTCACGTCCCGCCGCAGCCAGCAGCTGACGGACGCGTTCCAGGTCCTCAGGGGTGTCGACCCCGATGGAGTCGTGCAGGGTCTCCGCGACATGAATGCGGAACCCATGTTCGAGCGCCCGCAACTGCTCGAGCGATTCCGCCTCTTCGAGCGGCGTCGGCTGCAGCCGGGCGAACTCGAGGAGGAACGTCCTGCGGTAGCCGTAGAGACCGACATGTTTCCAGACCGTGGTCCGCGGGCCGCGCATGAAGGGCACCGGGGCGCGCGAGAAGTAGAGCGCGTCGCCACGCCGGTTGCGCACCACCTTCACGACATGCGGGTCGAGGATGTCATGCTCGTCGCGCAACGCGCGGCAGACGGTCGACATGCCGAGGGTCGGGTCAGCGAGCAGCGGCGCGACCGCCGCCTCGATGGTCGACGCATGCATGAGCGGCTCGTCACCCTGGACGTTCACCACGATGTCGCAGTCGAGTGTGGAGGCGACCTCGGCGATGCGGTCGGTTCCGGTGCGGTGCGCCGGGTCGGTCATCCGGGCGATGCCGCCGAAGCGTTCGACGGCTGCGACGACGCGTGCGTCGTCGGTCGCGACCACCACGGCATCCACCGCAGGGGCCGCGGCAGCCGCACGGTACACGTGCTCGATCATCGGACGACCGGCGATCGGCGCGAGCGGTTTGTCGGGGAGTCGGGTCGACTGCATCCGCGCCGGAATCACGGCTACGGTGTGCAGGGGCTGGGCTGTGCGCTGCCAGGGATTTCGGAACGCGACAGGGGGCACGGTGAATCATAGCACGGCAGAATCGGTGCGGCCGTGCGCAGCGGGGCGAAGTGCTAAGATACGCGTCGTCCTGCGATGACCTGGAAGTCGACCGTCTTCATGTCGGGCGCCGGCCTGCTGGCCACATGGCTCGCCAGCGCGCCTCCGGCGGCCATCCCGCAGGACGCGTCCTCGCGTGCGCGGCAGGTGTCGCCGACCGCCCCGGTCAGTGCCGCCAGCCTCGCGACCCGCGCCGCCGACGTCGACATCGTGCGCGAGGCCGAGCGCCTGCAGGCGCATGCGGCTGAGCGAGCGGCCTATCGTGAGCCGGCCCGCGACCTCTTCCGCTTCGGTGCGGCCGTCCAACCGCGCGTCCGTCGCGCCGTGCGGCCCGCCGCTCCTGTCGCACCGGCCCTGCCAGTTGCCGTTGAACCACCGCCCGTCAGCGTGCGCCTCTCGGGAGTCGCGGCCGATCTGGTCGACGGCATCGAGCAGCGCACCGCGATCTTCAGCAGCGCCACCGGCGTGCTGCTCGCCCGGGAAGGGGAGCAGGTGGACGGCCTCCTGGTCGTGGCTGTCGATGCCGAGGCGGCGGTGCTGCAGCGGCCAGGCGGCGAGACCGTTCGCCTGACGCTCGCACCGCGCTGATTCCTGATTTTCGGGGAAGAACGAGAACGGCGGGACGGGAGTCCGGCACCGGGGACCTGTGTCCCGGATGCCGGACGATCGTACGTGGACTCTGGCTGACGCGGTGCCTTACACCCGGACGATGCGCACTTCGCGGACGCCCGCGACCTTGCGAATTTCCGCGACCACCGCCTCGGGGATCTCGGCGGTCTCGTCGACGTTCACGACGCCCACGGCGCTGTCGCCGGTGCGCCCGAGGGCGAAGTTCGCGATGTTCACCTTGTGGCGGCCCAGGATCGTGCCGACATCACCGATGACACCGGGCTGGTCGGTATTGCGGATCACGATCATCGTGCCCTCGAGCGGGGCGTCGATCGCGATGCCGTCGACGAGCACCAGGCGCGGAGCCGCGGTGCGCTCGAAGACGACCCCTTCGGCCCACCGATCACCCTCGGCCGTCATCAGCTTCACCGAGAGCAGGCTGGTGTAGCTGCGCGAACGGCTGCTGCGCGACTCGGTGATCTCGAGGCCGCGCTCCGTGGCGACCGCGCGGGCGTTCACGGGGGTCACGCCGGTGGAGAGGATCGGCTTCAGCAGCCCGACCAGCACCGAGTTCACCACCATGTCGTTCTTCCCGCCCGCCAGGTCGCCGTAGTACCGGATGCCGACGCCGGTGGCGCGCTTGTCGTTCATCTGCGCGACGAAGGCACCGAGTCGCTCTGCCAGGCCGACGTACGGCTGCAGGCGGTTGTACTCCTCGGGCGAGATCGACGGCATGTTGACGGCGTTCCGGATGACGCCGTCGCGGAGGAAGTCACGCAGCGCCGCAACCGTCTCCATGCCCACGAGTTCCTGGCCCTCGCGGGTCGAGGCGGCGATGTGCGGGGAGGCCACGACCTGCGGCAGCATCTGCAGCCGCTGGTCGACCGTCGGTTCCTTCTGGAACACGTCCAGCGCGGCTCCGCCGACGTGACCCGCCTCGATGGCATCGGCCAGCGCGCCCTCGTCGATGAGGTCGCCACGGGCGGTGTTGATGATCCGGATGCCCTTCTTCGCCTTCGCGAGCCGCTCCGCGTTCACCATGTTGCGGGTGTTCGCGTTCGACGGCATGTGCAGCGACACGTAGTCGGCGCGTGCGAAGAGGTCGTCGAGTGAGACGAGCTCGACCCCGAGGTCGGCCGCCACCTGCTCCGAGATGAACGGGTCGTGCGCAATCAGGCGCATGCCGAACGCGGCCGCGCGCCGCGCGACCTCCTGGCCGATGCGGCCGAGTCCGGCCAGACCGAGCGTCTTCTCCCGGACTTCCTCACCGAGGAACTTCTTCTTCTCCCACTTGCCCTGCTTCATCGCCGCGTCAGCCGCGGGGAGGTGGCGGGCCAGCGACAGGATCTGCGCCAGCGCGAGCTCCGCGACGCTGATGCTGTTCGCGCCGGGCGCGTTCATCACGACGATCCCGCGGCTGCTCGCCGCCGGCACGTCGACGTTGTCGACACCGGTGCCCGCGCGCGCGATGGCGCGCAGCTTCGGGGCGGCGGCAATGATGGCGGCGGTGACCTTGGTCGCGCTCCGCACCATCAGGGCGTCGGCGTCGGCGAGATCGGCCGCGAGTTGATCGGGTGCCCGTCCGGTGCGGGCGTCCACCTCCCAGCCCTCGGCGCGCAGCACCTCGAGCGCGGATGCGGGGAGATCGTCGGCAACAACTATTTTCAAGGGCGTTCCGAAGGTTGGGTCCGTGCGGCCCGGACGTCGGTGAATGAGTGCCGGTGAATCGGCGTGCCGCTCGCGCAAGTATAATCTGCGATCGCGCGCCGGAACGACAGCGGTGTGCGGAACATCCGTGGAAGAACGTCGGCGCGTGAGCGCCGGATCCCGCGCCGGGGGTGTCGGCGGTGCGACCGCCGGGTGACGGTCGCACGACAATGGTGCAAACCGCTAAAGTGTTCGGGATCACTCGCAATTCCCTGTGTAGGGCCGTGCTTTTCAACAGGGTTTCCACAGAAGTTGTGGGTAACCCGTGTCGCGGGTGCGGGACACTGCCCTAAGCGTGGGCAGGCAGACTGAGATCGCCCGTATCGAATGACGAACGCGCCGCGTCGGCGCGGGTACGGGAGCGGAGCGCCGGATGTTGAATCCGGCGATTTAAGGGCGCCGGGACATCGACCCGGCCAGCGAGGAACGAGTTCATGAATCGCAAAGTGACAGTGGTGGGTGGTGCCGGAAACGTCGGAGCCACGGTGGCGCGCTCGATCGCCGAGAAGGGGCTCGCCGATGTCGTGATCATCGACATCGCGGCGCAGAAGGCGGCCGGTGTCGCCCTCGACATTTACGAGACCTGCCCGATCATCGGGTCGGACTCGCGTGTGATCGGCGGCGACAGCTGGGAAGCGGCGGCCGGGTCCGACGTCGTGGTCATCACCTCGGGCAAGCCCCGCAAGCCGGGCATGAGCCGTGACGACCTCGTCAAGGACAACTTCGCGATCATGCAGAGCATCGCGCCGAACCTGGTCAAGTACACGCCGAACGCCATTGTCGTGCCCGTCGCCAATCCGCTCGACGCGATGTGCCAGGCGCTGTACAAGCTGACCGGCTTCCCGCGCGAGCGCGTCATCGGCATGGCCGGCGTGCTCGACTCGGCCCGCATGAGCACCTTCGTGGCGATGGAGCTCGGCGTGTCGGTGCAGAACATCAACTCGTTCGTCCTCGGCGGCCACGGCGACACGATGGTGCCGCTCCCGCGGCTCTCGACGGTGTCGGGGATCCCGCTGACCGAGCTGCTGTCGGCCGACCGGATCCAGGCGATCGGCGAGCGCACCGCCAACGGTGGCGCCGAGATCACCAAGCTGGTGGGCACGAGCGCGTGGTACGCGCCCGGTCAGGCGGCGGCCGAGATGGTCGAGGCGATCCTGAAGGACAAGAAGAAGGTCCTGCCGTGCTCGGTGTTCCTGCAGGGCGAGTACGGCATCGACGGCCTGTTCGTCGGCGTGCCCGTGAAGCTCGGCGCGTCGGGCGTGGAGCAGATCATCCAGGTCAAGCTGACCGCCGAGGAAGACGCCGCGCTGAAGAAGTCGGCCGGCGCGGTGAAGGAACTCGTCGACGTCATCGGCTGCTAGTGGACGCCGGTCCGCTCCGTCGCCGTCGCGGCGGGGGAGCGTCACCGGTGTGCCA
>CANIAI010000167.1 GCA_947465275.1 Acidobacteriota bacterium
CTTGAGGTGCAGCTGCCGATAGAGTCGCGCGTTCTCGAGCGCCGTGGCGATCTGGCCCGCCACCGCGGACAGCAGCGTCATGTCCTCGCTGTTGAGCGGCTCACCGGTGGCGCGCCGCCCGAGCGCCAGCACGGCGATTGTTCCTTCCTTGGCCACGCACGGGATGAAGTAGTAGAGCCCGGCGTCGCGCCAGAACTCGATCTCCTCGACGGCGAAGCGGCTGACGGCGATGGGATCGTCGAGCGCCACGGTGTGGCCGCCGGCGAGCCGGTTGCCGATGCCCGAGAGGCGCGGGAGCGCCGGCGGATGCCCGTCGCCGAAGCCCGAGGCGCGGACCGACCCGAAGTGCGGCGCGACCTCGTCCTCGAGCATCAGGCTCATGCGGTCGATCAGCAGGGTCTCGACCACGCGCGACACGAGGCGGTCGGCCAGGCGGTGCAGGTCGAGGTCGCTGTTCAGGTCGCGCGCGAAGCCGACGAGCGCGCGCCGGTAGTCATAACGATCGCGGTAGAACAGGCGGTCGAGCGCGTTCTGCACCGCGTCCTTGACGGGAGGCGCCAGCAGCAGCGCGACGAGCGTTGCCAGCAGCGCGATGATCCAGTCACGCCCGGTGTCGCCCTCGAGGAACACCAGCTTCGCGCCCCGCAGCAGCACCGCGTAGATCGCCACGATCGCCAGCAGCGCGGCCGCGTAGACGAGCGCGCGCTTGACGATGACCTCGACGTCGAGCAGCCGGTAGCGGACGATCGCGGAGGCATAGGCGAGCGGGATGAGCGACAGCGGAACGGCCGACAGTTCCATCCCGAGCGACGGCTGCACGCCGATCGCGTACGGCAGGGCATAGCCGAGGGCGAACGGCGCGGCGCCGAGCGCGCTGCCCCACGCGATCCAGCGGATCTGTCGACGACCGGTGATCGTGCGCACCTCGGCCCCGGCGCGGGCGAGCGTCGCCAGTCCCGCGATGAGGCAGAGGGCCAGGTAGAGCAGTTCGAGGCGATCGACCCCTTCGATGACGCGGATGAAGGCCGGGGCATTCAGGCCGCTGCGGACCACGGCCAGGACACGTGCCGCGCCGAGCAACGCCGCGGGCACGTAGAGCAGGACGGCGAAGACCTGGCCGCCGCGCGTCGAGAGCCAGCGGGCGCGCCGCTCGGGGAAGACAAGCGTGAAGTGCAGGAAGAGCGGCGGGAGGAGCAGCGTCGCGGCCGCGTCACCCCAGTAGAAGACCCAGTCGAGCCGGTCGAGCCGCCCGCTGAACGAGAAGGTGAACAGGCCGAAGAAGGCGACCGTCAGCCAGAAGAAGTGGAGGGTGGCCTGATCGAACGGCCGCCGCAGGCGCACGAGCGTCCCCACCAGCAGGCTGAAGACCCCGACACCGGCGAGCAGGAAGTAGAGGGCGCCCGACGCGTTCGGAATCGGCGCGATGCGGACGTCGACGACCTCACGGGTGCCGAGTCGCAGGACGGTATACCGCACCGTCGCGTTGGAGCGCACCCGGCTCAAGGCGCGGCCGATGTCGGCGACGTCCTGCACCGGATGGTCGTCGATCGCCAGCAGCAGGTCACCCCGGCGCAGCCCTCGCTCCTCGGCCGTGGTGCCGGGGGCGATCTCGGCCGCCGTGACGCCCTCGGGAGAGAGCTGCCAGAGGACCCCGTCCTCGAGGTCGCGCCAGTTCGCCAGGGTGGCCACGTTCGCCAGCCCGAGGCACAGAAGGACCGCCGCCACGACGATCGGCGTGCCCGTGCGCCCCCAGCGGGCCGCGTACGGCGTTGGCATCCACCCGTTCTGCACCGCGCTCATACCGTCGTCAACTCTGGCCCATGAAACCGGAAGCAGCTCGAGCAAACGGCATACCCCTGCCGAGAGCGCCCTAACTGACTGTTGATCAAGGGTTTGGTGAGGATTCTACCATCCGGGAGATGGTGGAAGTCCAAGTTCCCGGATGTGCGTTCGGGAATCCGAAGCGACGGGCGAGGTCAGAAGCGGACGGTCAGGCCGCCGACGATCCGCTTGGGCGCGCGGACGACCAGGAGCTCGTCGTATGCCGACCCGTTGGCGAGCGATTCACGGAAGAGGTTCCGGATCGCGAACAGCATTTCCCACTGGGAGGCCGAGAAGTTGAGGAAGGGCACGGCCTGGTTGACCTGCACTTCGAACCGCGCGCCGGCGGCCGGGGCGGCCGCTGCGCCGTCCGAGGCGAAGGCTGAATTGATCTTGTAGATGACGAGCAGGCGCGTGCCGGTCTGCTGCAGTTCGCTCTCGACCGACGTCGTGAGGTCGAAGAGACGTTCGTCGCCGGCGCGCAGCGTCGAGGCGGCGAGCGACTTGAGGCGAACGGCGTCAGGTGACGGCTGGTCCCATTGCACGTCGGTCTGCGAATACTCGACCGAGGCGCGCAGCCCGCTGCCCACCGCCCGCGAGACGCCGAGTCCCCACCCGCGCGCGTTGAAGTCGCCCGCCGAGCCAACGTAGTAGTGGCCGATGGAGGCGACCGAGGCGTCGGCCTGGCGACCCGCGAAGAGTGTCACCACCTGACCGTCCACCCGCTGCTGGAAGGCCCTCACCGCAATCGAGAAGTCGCCGATCCACTGCCGCTCGAGGCTCACGTCGACCGTGTCGACGCGCTCCTTCCCGAACCCCGAGGCCGAGAGGCTCGAGAAGGTTCGCTCGGCCGGCAGCCATACGCCGTTGGTCGGGGCGAGGAACTCTTCCGCACCGGGCGCCATCTCACGACGCGAGACGCCGGCCCGCACGCGGACGCTGCTCTCGGGGTCCGGCGTCCACGTCAGGCGGGCGTTCGGGCTAAAGAGCCCGGGCTGATTGAGGTAGTCGTAGCGCGCGTAGCGTGCACCGTAGTCGAGCTGCACGTGGGCACCGGGCGACCAGCGGTCGGTCACGAACAGCTCGCCCACGTTGCGGCTGCCGTCCGCGAAGGCGCCGAGGTTGTAGGTGTTGCCCCCGAGGTACCGCTGCGCGGCATACGAGACGCCCGCCTGGAGGCGATGCGCCTGGGTCTCGCGACGGGCATAGGCGCCAGACACCACCCAGGAGGTGATGTCGCCCTGCGTCAGGCCGGCGCGGATCGCCCAGTCCCCGCCATCGCCCGGTGCGTTCAGCGCCACCGAGGTGACGCCGCGGGGAGCCGCGACGTCGAGCGAGAACAGGTCCTGTGCGTGGGCGAACGACGTGCTGGTGAGCAGGTCGACCCGGCCGCTGAACGGCAATGCCGTCAGCAGCGCGGCGGCGGATCGGCCCCAGGCGGCAGCCGCCGACGAAGGCGTGTCGG
Organism: Acidobacteriota bacterium; assembly: GCA_947465275.1. GTDB lineage: Bacteria > Acidobacteriota > Vicinamibacteria > Vicinamibacterales > UBA2999 > JBEBGV01. Next base: position 3,287 of record CANIAI010000167.1, read on the forward strand.
CCTGGGTGTCATCGCCAAGCGCGTCGAGCTCGACATCCTTCAGCACGCTGCGGCGAAGATGCCGGATGCGCCACGCGAGCTCGCCCTGTTCGGGTGCGGCGGGCTCCGCGACAGGCTCAGGCAGGGAACCGCCGACCCCCGCCTCGAGCACCCTGGGCTGACGGTCGCCCCCGGCGCGCGTGCCCATCGCAATGGTCGAGACACTCTGGGATGCCCCGTTGACCTGCACCATGCGGGCGCGCGGCGGGGTGTACCCCTGCAGGTGCGCCCGCAGCAGGTACGGGCCGGGCGGCAGGTGACGGAAGACGAAGGAACCGTCGCGCTCGGAGACCGCGAAGGCGCTCGTCGCGCCGACGACCGACACGACGGCGCCGGCGAGCGGCTGCCCGCCGGCATCGAGCACGGTCCCGCGCAGGTCGCCCTCGGACACCGCCGCCAGTTGCCGGATGGCACCGGCGGCCGGGTCGGGACGATGCTGTGCCAGGACGGGGGCGACGTGGACGGCACACACGAGCAGTACCACCGCGCTCACGGTCATCCGTCTGCCCATCATCGCCCCCTCACGTCCACCGGGTTGGAGAGACCGGGGTCAGCGCTACGACGCGCTGACCGTGAAGTTGACGTTCTGCGTCAGCGTCTTGTTGGTCGCCTTGTCCGAGATCTTGATCTCGAGGCGGTAGTCGCCGGCGGGGAACACCATCATCGGCACCGTCTGCACGCCGGGCAGGGCGAAGGCCGCGTCCATGTCGGGCGGCAGGGTCATGGCGTTGAGGTCCTGCGGAGCCGTCTTGTTGAAGAACTTCTCCGTCCCGTCGGCATTCTTCTGGTGGAAGTTGTACTCGATCGTGACGTTCGGCTTCTTCGTCGCGGCATCGGTCCCGGCGCCGTAGACCCAGAAGACCACAGCCAGCTCGGCCGTCTTGCCGAACTTGCCCGTCTCGGTCGGCATGACCTTCATCAGGCCGAAGGTGTAGGGATTCTCGCGCTGCTTGTCGTTCGCGAGCGGCGCCGCCAGCTGGTCGATGCCGCCGAGGATGACGCTGCTCGTCGCGAGCTCTGCCTTGGTGAAGTCGGGGACGGTGATCGAGCGACGCAGGATGCCCGTCTTCGGCATGCCCTTCACGCCCGAGTCACGAGCGACGATGAAGAGGTCGTATTCGCCACCCGCCAGCATCATCGCGCGCGAGAACTTGCCCGACGGGTCGACCTGCGCGAAGTTGGCGTCGGACCAGGCGTAGGTCACCGGCTTCTTGTCGTCCTTCTTCGCCGGCGCGGCCGCGGGCGCGGGCGTCTTGCTGACCGCGCGGACGTACACCATGGCGTTCGGCGAGGCGAGCGCGCTCCGGTCGATCACGACGGTGAACGGGACGTAGGTCTGCCCGCCCTGGCCCTTCAGGAAGTGGCCCGAATCCCAGGTCACCTTGACTTCGCCCTGCTGCTCGTCGGTCTTTGCGCTCGTGGGCGTGACCGGCTCGGCCATCATGACCTTGTCGAGCAGGTCGAACACCTGGTTCACTTCCTCCTGCTGCGCCTTGGACCGCTTCTGCTCTTCCTTGAGCTTGGGCGCTCCCTGAGCGAACACCTGGGAGGGACCGCTGGCGAGTACCGCGGCGGCGACGCCCAGCACGACGAATCGACGGATATGCATGATGCCTCTCATCACAGAGCTCTCGACCCTTCCAGGCCGCTCTCGACCCTTCTCGGGGCTCCCGGTCAGGGGAGCCCAATCGGGTGATCATAGGCGCGGATCCGGGTCAAGTCAACGCCGGTAAGTGCCATCAATGCTTGGGATAACGCGGACTTTCACGCGGCGACCAGCCGAGCGGCGCATGCTATCATCAGGCGCTCGGCGAGCCTGAGATTCCCCCTCTCCACCTCTCTCCCTGGACGCCCACACGATGGAGCTCGACGACATTCTGGTCATTCTGCTCGCCGGCGGTGTCGGGGAGCGGTTGTCCCCCCTCACCAAGGAGCGGGCGAAACCGGCGGTCTACTTCGGGGGTCCCTACCGGATCATCGATTTCACCCTGAGCAACTGCATCAACTCGGGGCTCCGCCGAATCTTCATCGCCACCCAGTACAAGTCGCTGTCCCTGAGCCGGCACATCCGCATGGGGTGGAACGTCGTCTCCGAGGAGCTGGGCGAGTTCATCGAGATCCTCCCGCCGCAGAAGCGCGTGGGCGAGCACTGGTATCTCGGCACGGCCGACGCGGTGTACCAGAACCTGTATTCGCTGGTCCGCGAGTCACCAAGCCACGTCATCGTGCTCTCCGGCGACCACGTCTACAAGATGGACTACGCGCGCATGCTCCGCTTCCACATCGAGAAGGGGGCGGACGTGACGCTGGCGACCATCGAGGTACCGGTCGAGGACGGTCGCCGCTTCGGCATCGTGAGCGTCGACGAGAGCGAGCGGGTCGTCGGCTTCCAGGAGAAGCCGAAGCACCCGACGCCGGTGCCAGGCGCGCCGGACGTCGCGCTCGCCTCGATGGGCATCTACATCTTCAGGTCCGAGGTGCTCGTCCGCGCCCTCGAGGCCGACGCCCAGCGGGCCGGCAGCGATCACGACTTCGGCAAGAACATCATCCCGGCGCTGATCCAGGGGTCGCCGGTCTTCTCGTATCGGTTCTACGACGAGAACAAGAAGGCCGCGAAATACTGGCGCGACATCGGGACGCTCGACGCCTACTTCGAGGCGAGCATGGAC
>CANIAI010000168.1 GCA_947465275.1 Acidobacteriota bacterium
AGCGATAGCCGATCTGCGCCGCCGCGTTGCGCGTCAGGTTCACCTGGGCGTACAGGTCCAGGTCGTAGAACTTCGCACGGAAGTCGGTGCGATCGAGCTTCAGCGCGGTGAACTCACCCGTGACCGAGATGTATTCGGTCAGGTAGCCGCGCGCGATGCCGCCGATCGTCGGGACCGGCGCCGTGACCTGGGTCTGCTCCGCCACGCCCGTGCTCTGCAGCGAGGCCGCCAGCTTGTTGTACTTCACCTCGGTGACCAGGCCGATGAAGCCGCGACGCATGGCCACGGCATCCCACTCGTATCCAAAACGGTAGAAGTCCCACTTCAACTCGGATGTCACCGGGACGTTGACGGCGTAGACCTCTCCGTCGAAGGTGATGCTGCGGCGCAGCGGCACCCGCTCGGCCGAGTACTTGATGGGCGTGTAGCTGAAGCGCACCTTGTGCTTGCGACCGGGCTTCAGCGTGATGCGCAGCTCCCGGAATCGCGTGTCGCTGATCCCGAGATCGTTCACGAGGTCGATGTCACTCGAGAGTGAGCCGCTGGAGATCGTGATGTCGGGCGCCGGCTTCCACCACAGGTACGCGAACTCCGCGTGGGTGGCCTCGGGCGGCACGACGGACTGGGCATGGGCGGCGGCGGGGCTCAGGAGCGCCAGCGTCGCCAGGGCAAAGAGGAATCCACGGATGGAGATCACACCAGACTATCGGTCGAAGCGCCTGAGGCGATAGCGGGTGAACACCGGAGGGTCAGTCGGGAAGCGGGCGGTGGCGCGTCTCGATGGCCCAGGGGAGCACCAGCAGGCCGGCCAGCGGCACCGCCGCCACGTAGACGAGCAACTGCATCGCGGTGTCGACCGCGCTCGTGCCGCGCGCCGCGACCGCACCGACGACGAACGGGCCGATCGCCGCCACGAGCCGCCCGATGTTGTAGGTGAAGCCGGGGCCGGTGCCGCGCAGCCGGGTCGGGAAGAGCTCCGGCAGGTAGTAGGTGAAGCTGCCGAAGACACCGAACACGGTCAGGCCAATCGGGAAGTACATGTAGAGCCGGGTGTGCGGATCGAGTCGCAGGCCGAAGGCGGCGAAGAGCGCCGCCGAGGAGGCCAGGAAGTAGATCGCGTACATGACGCGCCGTCCGAGGTACTTCGCCGCGGGAATCGTCAGCAGCGTGCCGATGAGGCCGCCCCATGTGAAGGCGTTCACCGCGAGCGCCTTCCATTCCTCGATCAGGGTCGTGGCGTCTGCCGGCGGAAGTCCCGCGGCGGCGCGTGCGGCGAGCCCGCTCGAGATCACCGGGATGAAGGCGTTGCACGTCCACCAGGCGACGAGGGCCACGAGGGCGAGGCCCAGGCCGGTGAGCGTGGCGCGACGGTGGGCCGGCGCGAACAGCTCGGCGAGGCGCGGCGGCGTGCTGGCCGCGGCGGCCTGTACCCAGCGTTCCGGTTCGCGCACGAAGAGCCGGACGAGGAAGGCGACCGCCGCGGGCACGAGGCCGAACAGCATCACGTAACGCCAGGCCACCTCGGGGACCGTCCTGAAGTAGACCCCCTGCACCTGGAAGGTGACGAACGTGGCGAGGAAGAGCGCGAACGAGGCCGACGTATAGAGCAGCGCGCCGGCTTCGACGCGGCGGCGCTCGGGCACGACCTCGGCGACCATGGCGGCGCCCGCCGCCCACTCGCCGCCGATGCCGAGCGCGGCGACCACGCGGCAGGCGAGCAGCACCCAGACGTTCGGGGCGAACGCGCAGGCGGCCGTGCCCAGTGAGTAGATGGCCATGGTCAGCAGCAGGGTGCGTGTGCGCCCGACGCGGTCGGTGATGCGGCCGAACAGCACGCCGCCGGCGGCCCAGCCGACCAGCAGCACCGAGGTGAGGATGCCCGTCCACCGGAGCGTCGCGGCAGCCGCCGCCGGCGTCCCGGGGGTGAGGTGGAGCAGCGCCGGGATGGCATTCGGGGCGACGTAGTTGAACAGGATGCTGTCGAGCAGGTCGAAGCCCCAGCCGAGCCACGCGGCGAACAGCACCGTCCACTGGTAGCGGTCCATGTCGAGCAGGCGCCAGCCTGGGGGACTGGCGGGGATGCCACCTCGATGCGCAGGGCCGCGCGGGGTCGCAAGGGTCGACACGGGCGGCATCTTATACTGGCTCGTGGTCCCCGCCAGTGCCCCGGTCGTCCCGCCTGCCCGGCGCCTGCTCGCGTACGTGCTCCGCTATCGGGGCGCCTTCCTGTACGGATTCGTCTGCGTCCTCCTCACGACGGCCATCGGCCTCGCGGGTCCGTGGGTGCTGAAGTACGCCATCGACGACCTGCATCAGGGGGTGACCGCCGGCAAGATTCGCTTCTACGCGGCCGCGACGTTCGCGCTGGCGGTGCTGGGCGGCCTGTTCCGTTTCCTGATGCGGCGGGTGATCATCGGCGCCTCGCGTGACATCGAGTACGACCTGCGCAACGACTTCTTCGCGGCGCTGCAGCGGCTCGACCTCGCGTACTACCAACGTCACCGCACCGGCGATCTCATGTCGCGGGCGACCAACGACCTGAACGCCGTCCGCATGATGATCGGGCCGGCGGTGATGTACACCGCGAACACGGCCATGACCTTCGTCGTGGCGCTCGTGCTGATGTTCTCGCTCAATCGCCGCCTCCTGCTCCTGGCCCTCATCCCGCTGCCGTTCGTGTCGCTCGCGGTGCGCTACTTCGGCGCGGCGATTCACCGGCGGTTCGAGGCGATCCAGGAACAGCTGTCGACGATCAGCGCCGTCACGCAGGAGTCGCTCTCGGGCGTGCGCGTCGTCCGCGCGTACGGCCAGGAGGCGTTCGAGCTGGAGCGCTTCCGGGTGGCCAACGAGGAATACCTGCGCCGCAACCGCGTGCTCACCCGTCTGCAGGGCATCTACCTGCCGAGCATGGGGCTGCTGATGGGCGTGGGCGGGCTGACGGTGCTCTGGATGGGCAGCCGTGACGTCGTGGCCGGGCGGATGTCGCTCGGCGATCTCGTGGCGTTCAACGCGTACCTGATGATGCTCTCGTGGCCGATGATTGCCTTTGGCTGGGTCACGAATCTGCTGCAGCGCGGCATGGCGTCGTGGAAGCGCATGCTCGACGTGATGGACACGCCGCCGGGCATCACCGACGTGGCGGCCACCGGCGCGCTGACCGGGCTCGAGCAGGTGCGGGGTCAGCTGGAGATTCGCGGACTCACGTTCGCCTATGGCGACCGTCCGGTGCTGCGGGACGTCTCGGCGGTACTGCCCGCGGGGACGACGACGGCGATCGTCGGCGGCACCGGATCGGGAAAGTCGACGCTGCTGAACCTGATTCCACGCCTGCATGAGCCGCCGCCCGGCACGGTGTTCCTGGACGGCGTCGACGTGCGCCACGTGCCGCTCGCCGTGCTGCGCGGCGCCATCGGCTTCGTGCCGCAGGAGCCGTTCCTGTTCAGCGACACGCTCGCGGGGAACATCGCCTTCGGCGCGGCGGACGGGGCGTTGCCCCAGTCGCGCGTCGACGAGGCCGCCAGGCTGTCGCGCCTGGACCAGGATCTCCCGAACTTTCCCGAGGGGTGGAGCACGACGGTGGGCGAGCGGGGCATCACCCTGTCCGGCGGGCAGAAGCAGCGCACGGCCATCGCCCGCGCGGTGGCCATCGACCCGCGCATCCTGGTGCTCGATGACGCGCTCTCGGCGGTCGACACGCACACCGAGGAGGAGATCCTGACGCGACTCGGGGCCGTCATGCGCGAGCGGACGACCATCCTGGTCTCGCACCGCATCTCGACCGTGCGGAACGCCGACCAGATCCTGGTGCTCGACGACGGACGCATCGCGGAGCGCGGCACGCACGACGAGCTCGTGGCGCACGGCGGCCTGTACGCGAGCCTCTACCGCAAGCAGCTGCTCGAGGAGGAACTGGCGGCGTCCTGAGCCGGGCCGGCTGGCCGGGCTGTCGGGACGCTGTCGCACGCGATGGCGACGCACGACGACGACGTGATCGGAAAGGCCTACGACGCGCGGCTGATGCGCAGGCTCGTGTCGTACCTGCGTCCCTATCGAGGGCAGGTGGTGCTGGCGATCGCCGCGATCATCGGCCATGCGGGGTTCGAGCTCGTGCCGCCGTTCCTCACCCGGCTGGTGATCGACCGGTACATCCCGGCGGGTGACCTGAGCGGCCTCGGCACGGTGGCCGTGCTGTACCTGGTGACGCTCGTCGGTTCGTTCGCGCTCGAATTCGTGCAGACCTGGACGATGCAGATGACGGGGCAGCGCATCATGTTCGACCTGCGGATGCAGCTCTACGGACACCTGCAGCGGCTCGACGTCGGCTTCTACGACCGCAACCCGGTCGGACGGCTGATGACGCGTGTGACGAGTGACGTCGACGTGCTGAACGACCTCTTCACCTCGGGCGTCGTGTCGGTCTTTGGTGACCTGTTCACGCTGTTCGGCATCATGGCCGTGCTGATCTGGATGGACTGGCGGCTGGCGCTCGTCGCCTTCTCGGTGCTGCCGATCATCGCCTTCATCACGCAGTGGTTCCGGCGCAACGTCCGCGAGTCGTACCGGACGGTGCGGCACTGGGTCGCGCGCATCAACAGCTTCCTGCAGGAGCGGATCACCGGGATGGCCACGGTGCAGCTCTTCCGGCGCGAGCGGCTCGATTACCAGGCGTTCGATGCGATCGACGCGAGCCACCGCGATGCCAATCAGGCGTCGATCTTCTATTACGCGGTCTTCTATCCGGCGATCGAGCTGGTGAGCGCGCTGGCGGCGGCCCTCATCCTCTGGACCGGCGGCGGCTGGGTCGTGCGGGATGCGCTGACGCTCGGGTCGCTCGTGGCGTTCCTGCAGTACTCGCAGCGCTTCTTCCGCCCCATCAGCGACATGTCGGAGAAGTTCAACGTGCTGCAGGGCGCGATGGCGTCGTCCGAGCGGATCTTCGGGCTGCTCGACACGCCGGTCGTGATTGCCTCGCCCGCGAATCCGTCGTCGGCGGACCCGTCACTCGAGCGGCCGGGGGGCCCCGGCGCGGCGGGCGTGGGACACATCCGTTTCGAACACGTGACCTTCGCCTACGTCCCGGGGCAGCCGGTGCTCCGCGACGTGTCGTTCGAGATCAGGCCGGGGCAGCGCATCGGGCTGGTCGGCGCGACAGGGTCCGGCAAGTCGACGATCGTCAGCCTGCTGCTGCGGTTCTACGACGTGCAGGAGGGGCGCATCACGATCGACGGCGTCGACATCCGGGACATGGACCTGCGGGCGCTGCGGGCGCGCTTCGGCCTGGTGCTTCAGGACGTGCACCTGTTCTCCGGCACGATTGCGGGAAACGTGCGCCTCGGCCAGGAGGCCGTGGATGACGCCCAGGTGCGCGCCGCGCTGGCCGCCGTGCACGCCGACCGGTTCATCGACGTCCTGCCCGCCGGCACCGACACCGAGGTGGTCGAGCGCGGCGCCACGCTCTCGGTCGGCCAGAAGCAGCTGCTCTCGTTCGCGCGGGCGCTGGCCTTCGATCGTCCCGTGCTGATCCTCGACGAGGCGACGTCGAGCGTCGACACCGAGACCGAACTGCTCATCCGGGATGCGCTGGCGACCCTGATGCGTGGACGCACGACACTGGCGATCGCACACCGCCTGTCGACGATCCAGGACATGGACCGGATTCTGGTGATGCATCGGGGCGAGATCCGCGAGGCTGGCACGCATCAGGAACTGCTCGCCCTGCGCGGCATCTACCATCGGCTGTACGAACTGCAGTTCGCGCAGCGCATCGCCTGACACCCCGGTGACGAGTGGGGGACGGCGGGTGGCCGCGCCGTCAGGGCGTGTTGGCGGGGGCCGTCGGGGCAGGCGGGGCCGGCAGGACGGGTTCTACGGCCGGCGGCGCTGCGGCCGGATCCGGGGGCGCCCCGGCAGCGGGGTCGGCTGGCGG